>CAMOVS010000298.1 GCA_946627575.1 uncultured Lachnospiraceae bacterium | reverse complement strand
CTTACTTTCGCTATCCGTGAAGGTGGACGTACTGTTGGATCAGGCCGTGTTGCTAAAGTTATCGAGTAATTGCACGAAAGCTTTGAGCTAAGCGCACAATAGACGCAATGAACAGCCCCGTATGCTTGCATACATGGGGCTGTTTTTTTGCGGATATTCGGTCATTCAGCGAATGCCCGTGATCGAGATGAAGCGGAGCGGAATCGAGATGGCGCTTAGCTCTTTTATGCGGGCCTTGCCGGTTTTTCCGGCAAGGCCCTTTTTCGATGCCGATCCGAATCACTTCAGACAATATCATAGATGGATATAGACGGACTTTATATGGATATTATTTGACTGAATGGATAAAATATGGTATTATTTAGGCGTGATGTATCACCGGCTTATATGCTTGTACAGGAGGTCTGCCTATGTCATATATGACAGTAGAAGAGATGAGAGAAAAGAAAAGAGAACTCGGATATAGTTATGAGACGATTGCTGAATTGTCAGGGGTGCCGGCCAGTACAGTAAGAAAAGTACTGGGAGGCAGCACAAAGGCACCGAGATCCGCAACCCTTCAGGCACTCTCACGCGCATTTTCTCAGGATCCTTCTGTTGTTTTTCGGGATTCCATCAGTAAATCCACCGGCGGATACCGCTGTTCTTTGAGCGAACAGGGCGGAAAACCTCATATGTTCCGGGAAGCGGAGACGGAATATGGGATTGAGAAAAAGCAGGGTGAATATACCTTGGAAGATTATCTGGCGCTTCCGGAGGAGAAGAGAGTTGAACTGATTGACGGTATTATTTATGATATGGGTGCTCCGACAGGCTATCACCAGTTGATTACCGGGCAGCTTTATGCGACACTGCTTTCCTGGATCCGTGGGAGGAAAGGGAAATGCATGCCTTTTATCTCCCCGGTGGATGTTCAGCTGGACGGTGATGATAAGACGATTCTTCAGCCGGATCTCTTGATCCTTTGCGACAAGAGCAAGTATACACCTGCCCGAATCATTGGTGCACCGGATTTTGTGGCGGAGGTTTTGTCGAAATCTACGAGAAGGAAAGACCTATTTATCAAACTGAATAAGTATAAGAATGCGGGCGTTCGGGAATACTGGATGATTGATCCGGACAGGAAGACGGTGATGACGTGGGACTTCGAGAATGATGATGAAGTAAAGATGTACGGATTCCGTGACAGGATTCCGGTGGGCATATATCAGGGGGAGTGTGTGATCGATTTTGCGGAGATCGATAATCTGGTGACACCGTGGATGTAAAGAGTGCAAACCATTTAGAGTCCAGGTACGCCCATAAGGAAGAAGGTGATGAAGTAGCCGTGGAATATAATCCGGATAAACATCAGGATGCACATATGACAGAATTCCACGGTAGCGCTGGGGAGGGGAGGGATACTCCCCTCCCTTTACAATATTATTATTTTGATGCCTTCATAAGCATGCTTAAGAGGTCGCCGCCTCCCTTTCCGGAGCTGATGGATCCCAGGATGCCCTTGACATCTTTCATGTCGAATCCGTCACTGAGATCGAAACCGGATTTTTTACCACTAGCTTTTTCTTTTTTAGCCTGGCTGGCCGCATCATTGACCCCGCTCATCATAGCCGGTGCCATCTGAGACAGGACGGAAGTCACCTGGTCAGCGGAAAGATCGGTCTGACCGGCCAGCTGGTTTACGACCTTGTCGGTGTCCTTGCCCAGAATGTGACCAATGATTTTCTGGCCATCTTCGGTATCAGCTTCTTCAATCTGCTCCGCGGTAGACTTTTTACCTGGATTGGTATGTTGTGACAGAGCACCAAGCAGGGAAGAAATCCCTTGTCCTGATGATGCATTTTTGGTCATGGCCTTGATAAGAAGCGGCATGGCAAGAGCCAGGAGACCTGAGATCTGTTTCCCTGAAAGGCCGGTTTTCCCGGACAATGATTGAACAGAAGATTGAGATGTCATAGATCCTAACAGTGTATTAAGTAAACTCATTGTAACCTCCTTTACAAACATGTATTTTGCCTGGTCCGCAGGACCTTCACCTTGGTATTATTATAATACACAAGATAAAAAAAGTCTGTATTTTAAAATTATTTTGTGAAAATATCCTTCCTAAAATGACAAAGCTGGAAATATCCATGGTAGAGATGAGTTAAGTGTGGTATATTTTAAAGTAAGAACAAAAGACTATAACAAAGAACGTAACGATATATATAGGGAGGTATGAACATGGATTTTTTACAGCTTGCCGGGAAGAGATATTCCGTTCGCAAATATACAGATAAGAAGCCGGCGCCGGAGGATATATCACGGATTCTCGCCGCGGGAAATCTTGCACCTACGGCCCACAATCTTCAGCCTCAGAAGATCTATGTTCTGGCCAGTGATGAAGCTCTTGAAAAGGTCAGAGCAGTGACTAAGATGACTTTCGGGGCTCCTCTTGTATTTCTGATCTGCTATGATAATACGATCAGCTGGAAGAATACAAAAGACCAGTGCTATGATAATTATGATTCCGGTGAGGTGGATGCCGCGATTACAGCGACCCATATGATGATGGAAGCAACCGATCTGGGTCTGGGTTCATTGTGGGCAAGAGCTTTTGACTCTAAGTTGATCATAGATCAGTTTGATTTGCCGGAAGGCATCATGCCGGTTTGCCTGCTCTCTGTAGGATATCCGGCGGAGGGAGCCAAACCTTCCCGCCTCCATGCTTCTAGGAAGAACATCGGCGAGATGGTGGAGGTTCTATAAGAGTTGGAATCTTGCTGTGCATTTTTCTCCATTTATGATTAGAGGAATTGCTCATAAAGAAGGTGACTGAGCTTGAAAGAGTTTGATCTGAATAAATTAAAGATTGCTTCCATTTACCTTAGCA
>CAMOVS010000297.1 GCA_946627575.1 uncultured Lachnospiraceae bacterium | reverse complement strand
TACCATGAAGACTTTGAATGCATCCATGACAAGCACTTCTTTACAGATGGATGCTGTCATTTCTGCTTTAAGATGAAGGAGAATAAAGAGAATTCTTGATAAGAACGGGCTAACCGGGCCGAGATCAGACAAACCGGGTCAAGACCAGACAAACCGGGTCAAGATTTACCGAACCATGTTTCTTATTGACTAATTTTATCATTATGGTTTAGACTCTTCCTAATGCTTATAGGCTTTATCTGCCTGAATCAGCAGCGAATTCTGAATCAGACTGATTCGAGGGCAGATTATCAGATGGGAGAAGACTCCCTCCTCTTAGGGGGGAGAAATAGTTCACTTCTATCAATGGGGGTTCATTCGCCCATCTGATAAACGCTCCGCGAGGATGCGCACGGATTCGGAGATGTAATATGTCAGCAAACTTGCCTAAGCATACAGAGGGATGGTCCGGTGGACCATCCCGAGTAGACCTGAATCCGGCGCCAAGACTCGCTAGCGAGTCTTGAATAAGATTAATGACGGGAGAGATAGACATGAAGGAAAAAGAAAGACAAGAAACAGCTATGCGAATTTCCAGGGTCAGTATCGGGGCTAATGTGCTCCTGTCCGGTGTCAAGCTGATTGCCGGAATCCTGGCCCATTCTAATGCTATGCTTTCGGATGCGGTGCATTCCCTGTCGGATGTCCTATCGACCTTTGTGGTTATGATTGGCGTCCATATATCCGGCAAGGAAGCCGATGAAGAACATCCCTACGGCCACGAGCGCTATGAGTGCGCGGCTGCGATTATCCTTGCCGTTATGCTGGCTGTGACAGGAGCAGGGATCGGCCTGGCCGGGATCCGGACCATCCGGTCGGGGACAGATCATCTTGTCGTTCCCGGTCTTTTAGCTCTGGGAGCTGCCATCGTATCGATCGTCGTAAAAGAGGCTATGTTCTGGTATACCAAAAAAGGAGCGGACCGGATCGGTTCCGGAGCCCTACTGGCAGATGCATGGCACCATAGGTCAGACGCCATGTCCTCTGTCGGATCCCTGATCGGAATCGCCGGAGCCAGACTGGGATATCCTATCCTGGATCCCCTGGCAGGCATCGTCATCTGCCTCTTCATATTTAAGGCGGCCTATGATATTTTCAAAGACGCTTTAAAGAAAATGGTAGATGAATCGGTGGAAGAGGAAATCGTGACCGAGCTGCGCAGGCAGATCCTTCAGGAAGAAGGCGTCTTGAAGGTGGATGATATAAGAACACGGGTTTTCGGAGCCCGCTACTATGTGGATGTGGAGATCGCCGCAGATGGGCAGCAGAGCTTATCCGAGGCCCATGATATAGCGGAGAGGGTACATGATCATATGGAGGAGCTCTTTCCCGATATCAAGCATATCATGGTTCATGTCAATCCCCTAGAGGCATGAGCTTGAACAAGGAGGGGTTATTTCGCTTGCTTCTAAAGGAAACAGCGGATGGATCACCATGACTATTATATGATTCAGAAAGGAGCTGTCGCATTAAATGATATGCTCCCTTCCAGGTAGACAAGCGAAATAACAAAAAGCTTGTTGCCAGGAAGGGAGCATATCAAAAATGCGGCAGCTCCTATTGTATAGAGATCGCCAAGAGTCCGGTAAGTCAGCAGGCGAAGATATGAAAAAGAGACTGCTCAAGCACTCAGAAGATCCGCCTCCTTTAATGCTTTAAGAAGGTCGGGAATGGTTGCTTCGAAGTCCACACCATACCAGGGCTTCTTTGGATTCTTCCTGGTAACATCGATGGTGTGGGCAGTATAGTCGGCAGCGATCTTCAGCGAATTCTGCCAGCTGATGCCATTCATTAAAGATCCTATGACCGTGCTGGAAAATACATCTCCCGTACCATGATAAGAGACAGGAATCCGGTCATTCTGATAGGAAAAATACTCCCCCGCTTCCGTGTCATAACCCATGACGCCGGTCTTTCCTTCACTTAAGGAAACGCCGGTCAAGGCAACCGTCTTTGCCCCCAGCCCGGCCAGGCGGCTCAGCAGGTCTTTGATATACGATTCATCGTAGATCTCCTTGTACTCGGCTCCCGTCATGAAGGCAGCCTCGGTAATATTAGGCACGATGACATCGGCGATGGCGCAGAGACCGGCATTTTTCAAGGCGTAATGTTCATCGAAGGCAGGGTAGAGCCTGCCGTTGTCTCCCATAGCCGGATCGACAAAGACCAGGGTCCGGTCTGTCCGGAATCTGTCAATGATTTTTTTCACCGTCTCAATCTCTTCCTCTGTCCCCAGGTAGCCTGTATAGATGGCGTCAAATTCCACTTCTTCCTTCTTCCAGTGGTCTGTTATGGGGATCAGCTGGTCTTCCAGATCTTTGACTGTAAAACCATGGAACATGGTATGGGTGGACAGGAGAGCGGTAGGAAGGATGACCGTCTCTACACCCATGGCCGAGATCAGAGGAAGGGCCACCGTAATGCTGCACTTGCCCAGGCAAGAGATATCCTGTATGGTTAGTATTCTTTTCATATTCAGATCCTTTCTCACTGCATAAGGTAAGCTGTATGCTGACACGTGTTTTATAGATGCTTGCTTCAAAGCTTACGCCTCACTATAAGAAAGGATTATACATGGAACTGGATATATATAAATAGCCAGATTTGAATATTTTTATAAGGTCAGATTCATTAATTGCCTTTTGACAGGGAAGATAGGATGGGATATATTGGTTGACATAGTCGTAAGTAATAATGACAAAGCAAAAGAAGTAATGCATGGGATCCGATCAGGACGAGAGCAAAGTTCAGATGACAGAAAGGACTGACACAGATGGATAGAGAGAGAGGGAGCGTAATAGATCATGAAAAGCTTAGAATCCGTAAGGCCAGGAATCAG
>CAMOVS010000296.1 GCA_946627575.1 uncultured Lachnospiraceae bacterium | reverse complement strand
AATGCTTGGTATCATCATCGGTATCGCAGCCATCATAGCCATCGTATCCACTATCGAAGGTACCCGGGACCAGATCCGGAATAATATGATCGGAAGCGGAACCGTAGATGTGAGATTAAAGCTGGGTAGTTCCGATTATTCTACGGATTACTATGGTGATGACGGTAGTATTAATGCACCTGTTCTAACAGAGCAGGATAGAAAAGATATTGAAAAGATAGAACATGTCAGCCAAGCAGGTCTCTATCGGGAGAAGAATATAGAAACAGCTTATGATAGCTTTAAGGTTTTCTACAATGATGCTTCCCCTGCCTCGGTCCATCTGGTTGGTGTGGATTCTCATTTTCTTGATATCAATGGTTATGTGGTTGCTGAGGGCAGACACTTTAGTCAGAATGACTTTGACCATTACCGCAAGGTATGTATGATCAATTTCACGACGGCATCTCAGCTCTTTCAGGATATAGACCCGATCGGTAAAGTCGTTGACATCGGCGAAGAGCCTTTCACGGTGATTGGAGGCTATACTCCGGCGACAGAATCCAATGTTGTCATAACCTCTCCGGATGATTATGTAAAGTATGGTTCAGCAGAGCAGAAGCGGACAGAGATCCTCATTCCAGGTTCATGCTGGCAGATGATCGTTGGCTATGACCAGCCTCAGAATGTGATTGTCCGCCCGGATTCAACAGAGCATATCTCTTCCGTAGCCAATGAAGTCAGCAATATGCTCAATGATAAATACTTTGGTAAATCCCGGAAGAGCAGGGCAGCAGTATCGGAAGAAGATATGGATGCTGAAGGCGATGTCGAGGGAGAAGGTTTTGACAACACTCTCAAGTATGATGCCGCAGATGCTAACGAAGAGGCTCAGAAGAACGAACAGCTTCAACAATCGACCCAGTCCCAGCTGATATGGATCGCCAGCATATCCCTTCTGGTAGGTGGTATCGGTGTTATGAACATCATGCTGGTATCCGTCACTGAACGAACCAGAGAAATCGGTCTTAAAAAGGCTATCGGAGCCAGGAAGAGAAGAATCATGCTTCAGTTCCTGACCGAGGCGGCTGTATTGACAAGCTTAGGTGGTATAGTTGGAGTCCTTGGCGGCATAGCCATGGCCGAGGTGATACAGAGGGTGAACCACATCCCCATATCCATAAGCGTACCATGGATCATCATTTCCCTGGTATTCTCGACCCTGATCGGCGTGGTCTTTGGATTCCTGCCAGCGGTACAGGCTTCCAATCTGGATCCCATCGTTGCCCTGCGTTACGAATAATCCTTTCAGGGGTCAAATACTAAGTGGCATACATATCTGGAGTAGATACTTAAATCTCAAGCCTTTGTCAATATCCTTTTGACAAAGGCTTTTTTTTCGATAGTGTAATAATTTGCGCGTGAATGTGCATGAAAAGCGCTTGCATAAAAAAATACATGTGGTATGATTTAAAGCAACATCCATAAAAACACAAAGGAGACTTGAAGACAAATGGGAAAATATTTTGGTACAGATGGCTTTAGGGGAGAGGCCAATGTCGTGCTCACCGTAGAACATGCCTTTAAAGTAGGAAGATTCATCGGCTGGTATTTTGGTCAGGACGGAAAATGCAAGGTGGCGATCGGTAAGGATACCCGCAGATCCAGTTATATGTTTGAATATTCGCTGGTAGCCGGATTGACGGCCTCAGGCGCTGATGCCTGCCTGCTTCACGTAACCACAACGCCCAGCGTATCCTATGTGGTACGGACCGAGGATTTCGACTGCGGTATCATGATCTCTGCAAGCCATAATCCCTATTATGACAACGGAATCAAGCTGGTCAATGCTAATGGAGAGAAGATGGACGAGGAAACCATCTTAAAGATCGAAGAATACATTGACGGAAAGATAGATATTCCTCTGACCACCCGGGCTGATATTGGCTGTTCTGTCGATTACGCAGCCGGACGAAACCGCTACATAGGTTACCTGATCAGCCTGGCCACCCGGTCCTTTAAAGACAAGAAGATCGGGCTGGACTGTGCCAACGGAAGCGCCTGGATGATCGGCAAAAGCGTATTTGACGCTCTAGGCGCTAAAACCTACGTGATCAATGCAGATCCTAACGGGGTCAACATCAATATGAACGCCGGATCCACCCACATAGAAGTCCTGCAGAAGTATGTTCTGGAGAATAATCTGGACGTAGGCTTTGCCTTTGACGGCGATGCCGACCGATGCATTGCTGTTGATGAAAAAGGAACCATCGTAGACGGTGACCTGATTCTTTACATTTATGCACGCTATCTTAAAGAAAGAAACCAGCTCCGCAATAACACAGTGGTTACCACTGTCATGTCCAACTTCGGCCTCTACAAAGCCCTGGACAAAATCGGCATCCGCTATGAGAAAACTGCGGTAGGCGACAAATACGTCTATGAGAACATGAATGAAAACGGCCACAGGATTGGCGGAGAACAGTCCGGCCATATCATCTTCAGCCAGTTTGCCAACACCGGAGATGGAATCCTGACTGCCCTCAAGGTCATGGAAGTCATGCTGGAATCCAAGCAGCCCTTATCCAGACTAATCGAGCCGGTTAAGATATATCCGCAGGTCCTGAAGAATGTCAGGGTCAAAAGCAAACCCGAAGCCCAGAACGACAGCGATGTCCAGGACCAGGTCAGAAAGGTTCAAGAAAAGCTCGGAGACACCGGCCGCATCCTGGTAAGAGAATCCGGCACTGAACCTGTCATCCGTGTTATGGTCGAAGCAGAGACCAAGGCCCTCTGTGAAAAATACGTAGATTCCGTCATCGAAGTAATCCGGGACAAGGGCCATTGTGATGAGTGATAAATTGGGGGTTGGTGAGGCAAAAATGATTTAGTGACGGAGCTTTTGTCTGG
>CAMOVS010000295.1 GCA_946627575.1 uncultured Lachnospiraceae bacterium | reverse complement strand
TTCAGGGAGAGATTGATGACAGTCAGAGAAATCAGAAGAATCCCTGGTACAAGAACCCGTTCATCCTTGGCCTGTTAGCTCTGGTTGCAATTCTGGCTATCGCTGGCGGAGCCTTGTACTTTACCCGGAATATGGGCAAGCCAAAATCCGGTGCTAAAAAACCCGGTGCCAGCGGAGGAAAAAAACCCGGAGCTCCCGGAGCGGCAAAACCAGGAGCTAAAACCGGAGCCAAGCCAGCAGGTAAACCCGGAAGTCCGTCAGGGAAAAAACCAGACGGAAAAGTCGGCAAGTGATGGACTAATGAAACCGGCAGAAAGACAAAGAGCAGGTGAACATGAGTAAAAGATCCAGACTGTCCGGCAAAAAACGATCAACATGGGGCGGGAAGATTCTTCCCGCTCTTTGTAATATAGCAGGAACACTTATAATAGTAGGAGTCATACTGATCTTAATTCCTACTGTAGTTCCCAAATTGCTGGGCTATGAAATTTATAATATTACAAGTGGAAGTATGGCTCCTGAGATTCCAATTGGTTCGGTAGTGATTGTAAATCCTGTGGAACCATCAGAAATTCTGGAGAATGATATTATCGCTTATGAGCGAGGAAATTCAGTAGTTGTTCATAGGGCGGTTAGCAATCATACTTTTGCTGGCGAGTTTGTTACAAAGGGTGATGCTAATGAAGAAGAAGACTTCATAGCTGTGCCCTATAGCGACTATCATGGATTGGTTATCCGTCATTTCCCCTATCTGGGAGGCTGGCTGGCTATGAACACCACCAGGGCCGGGAAGCTTACTCTGATGGCCTACCTGGCCTGCGGATGCCTTCTGAATATTCTGGCAGGAATAATGCGAGGCTGAATATGAGATATGTTTTAAGAAGAAGGGTTTTTCGTCTGGTGAGTGTACTTCTCCTGGCTGTGGCCTTATCCCTGTCCCGGCCTCTTTTACCGGAGGCGGCGAAGGCTTATAAAGCTCCGGCTTTTGCAGAGTCGGATTATCTGGGAGATGAGGCATCCTTTGATGGTGATGTCCAGGTGGATGATTCGTCGGTGGAAGAAGGTTATATAGGTTTTTCCGCTATGTCGGAGAATCCTCTGAAGGTACAGATTATTCAGGGGGATAGCACCTATACTTATGATCTGAAGTCTGACGGGACGCCATCCATCTGCCCACTGGCATGCGGTGACGGGGACTACTATTACCGGGTTCTGGAGAATGTTGCCGGAACTAAGTACAGTATGTTGTATGATGATCAGATCGAGGTTGTCATGGAAGATGAGTTCCAGCCATTTATACGTCCCAGTGATTATGTGCCCTACACTAAGGATTCCGAGTGCGTGAAAAAGGCAGGAGAACTGGCGGCCAAAGCCGATGATGCCCTGGGTGTGGTACAGCAGGTTTTCGATTATGTCTGTGCTGAGGTCAAATACGATAAAGAAAAGGCAAAGACAGTCAAGGCCGGCTACCTGCCGGATCCTGATGAGACCCTGAAGACGGGCAAAGGAATTTGCTTTGATTACGCGGCTCTGGCGGCTGCCATGCTGCGAAGTCAGGGTATTCCCACCAAGATGGTCTTCGGCTATGTATCTCCGGATGATGTATATCATGCATGGAACATGTTTTATACTAAGGAGACCGGCTGGGTTACCATGGAGTATGAAGTGGATTCCAATTCCTGGAACCGGCTGGATATGACTTTTTCCTCCGGGGGAGCCCCTACTGAGTTTGTAGGCAATGGGGGGAATTATACGGATGTGTATTATTATTGACCAATAAAGAATCAGAACACTTAGCCAGATAATAGCAGCCATTATTAGATGAGATTTATACAGGAGATATCGATGAGTAAGACATTAGATAATCTGGGTGTCAGTGCCTTTTGTGAGAGCATGGCCATGATGCTGCAGTCGGGAATCCAGATGGATGAGGCTGTAGGGCTGCTTCAAAGCGGTCACAAGGAAGGCGGTATCCTTGAAAAAGGACTGGCCGTGATGAAGGAGACAGTGGAAGAGGGCTTCGGTCTTTCCGACGCCATGGAAAAGACGGGTATATTCCCCAAGTATTGTCTTCAGATGATTAAGGCAGGGGAAAGCTCAGGGCGTCTGGAGGATGTGCTCTTCCGCTTGTCCGGTTATTATGCAGATCAAAAGACGATTTCGGAGAAACTGAAGAATGCCGTGACCTATCCGGCAGCTATGCTGGTGTTGATTATAGCTGTTCTTGTGGTCATGCTGGTGATGGTACTTCCAACATTTACGGATGTCTATAATAATCTTACGGGATCTCTTTTGGCATCATCCTACCGATACATTACATGGGCCAAGATTTTCTGCTGGACAGCCCTGATTGTTATGATCATTATAGCCCTGGCCCTTTTCCTGGGATATATGTTGTGGAATACAGACCGTCGCCCTATGGTGGAAGGACTCCTGCGGAGAATCCCGATTTGTAATAAGATTCTTGAAAATATGGGTATGTTCCGCTTTACATCTGCCCTGGCTACTTTCCTGGCCAGCGGTGAGATGCAGGATGTAGCTGTCATTGACAGTATTGAGATGACCGACTGCAAGCCTGTAGAAGAAAAGCTGAAGCGATGTGTGACTTATATGGAAGAAGGCCATTCTATCGCCCAGGCGGCTTACCAAGAAGACCTCTTTGAGCCGGTATACGGAAGAATGCTTCTTGCCGGCGAACGAAGCGGCAACATGGAGAACGTTTTGAATCGCCTGACAGGCCTATTGGAAGAGAACTGCGGCAACCTGGTAGACCGGTTGGTAGGAATAGTTGATCCTCTTCTTTCCGGAATACTTATGATTACCGTCGGATTGTCTCTTCTCAGTGTTATGCTGCCACTGATAGGAATGATGAATTCCGTTGGTTAATGTCTGACACT
>CAMOVS010000294.1 GCA_946627575.1 uncultured Lachnospiraceae bacterium | reverse complement strand
AAGGAAAAAGACCTGGTTCATTACCTGAAGACTGCCGTGGAAATCGATGAGGACAAGCCGGTTCTGGTGGACAAATACATCCGCGGCAAGGAAGTGGAGATCGATGCCATCTGCGACGGAAGTGACGTCTTTGTGCCCGGGATCATGGAACTGGTGGAGAGGACGGGCGTCCATTCCGGTGATTCCATCAGCATTTACCCGCCAAAAAACATCTCAGGCAAGGTCCGGAAGACCATCCTGGACTATGCCAAAAGGCTCGGATTGGGCATCGGCATCATAGGACTGTTTAACATCCAGTTTATCGTGGACGAAGAGGACCGGGTCTACATCATTGAGGTTAATCCCAGGTCCTCCAGGACGGTTCCCTTCCTGTCCAAGGCAACCGGATACAGTCTGGCCGATATTGCGACCTTGGTCATGCTGGGTCACACCCTGAAAGAACAGGGGATAACATGTGCCTATCCCCAGGAGAAGTCCCGCTATTATGTGAAGGCACCGGCCTTTTCCTTCTCCAAACTGCTGGGCATGGATTCCTATCTCTCACCGGAAATGAAGTCCACCGGAGAAGCCATTGGTTATGATAATAAGCTTCACCGGGCCATGTATAAGGCTATGATTGCTTCCGGCCTTCGCCTGGCCAATTACGGTACGGTGGTGGTGACCCTGGCAGATGAAGACAAGGAAGAAGCCCTGCCCCTGGTAAGACGCTTTTATGAGATGGGATTCAACATCGAAGCCACCATTGGAACCGCCGTGTTCCTTAGGGAACATGGGATCCGGACCAGGCTTCGCCGCAAGCTGTCCGAAGGAAGCGAGGAAATATTGGATTCCATCCGGGCCGGGTATGTTGCCTACGTGATCAACACCCGGGCCATCCTGTCCGGCATCCATTATGTAGATGGCGTGGCCATCCGCCGCTGTGCCACCCAGAATAATATCACCATGCTGACCTCCCTGGATACAGTGCGGGTTCTTCTGGATGTGCTGGAGGAGCTGACCATCCGCGTCTCGGTCATTGATGCGGAATGAAGACAAATATGAATTATTATAAAGCTATAAATTCATAAATTATACTAAAATCATTATAAAAACCATATTATAATAGGATAATATGAATAAATACAAGACGAATCCTTCTTGACAAATGATCTGTATGATGTATGATATCTTTTGTAAGGCAAGGGCACTCTGGGGACTATTCTCAGAGTGCCTTTCTCTTTTTTAGGAGAAAACCTCTGCCTCCAGACCAAAGCATCAAAAGAAGGAGAGTGAAGCTATGACGACAACATCGATTCCCGAGATTTACGGTAGCTATGTATTTAACGACAAGATCATGAGAAACAAGCTCCCCAAAGATATTTACAAGGCTTTGAAGAAAACCATCGAAAACGGAACCCACCTGGAACTGGATGTGGCCAATGCCGTGGCCGTGGCCATGAAGGAATGGGCAGTGGAGAACGGAGCCACCCATTTCACTCACTGGTTCCAGCCCATGACAGGATTTACGGCGGAAAAGCATGACAGCTTTATCACTCCCGTGGATGGCGGCCAGGTTATCATGGACTTTTCCGGCAAGATGCTGGTCAAGGGAGAGCCGGACGCGTCAAGCTTTCCCTCCGGAGGCCTCAGGGCCACTTTTGAGGCCAGGGGCTATACGGCATGGGATCCTACCTCCCCGGCCTTTATCAAAGACAAAACTCTTTATATCCCTACCGCCTTTTGTTCCTACAGCGGGGAAGCTCTGGATAAGAAAACGCCCCTGCTGCGCTCTATGGAGGCCCTGTCCAGGGAAGCTGTGAAGATCCTCCATCTCTTAGGAAAGACAAACGTGACCGGCGTCTCCACTACGGTCGGCCCGGAGCAGGAGTATTTCCTGGTCAAAAGAGCCCTTTACGAGAAAAGAAGAGACCTTGTCTTCACAGGAAGAACCCTGATCGGCCATATGGCTCCCAAAGGGCAGGAGATGGAAGACCATTACTTCGGAGCCCTCAAACCTGAGATCGCGAAATATATGCAGGATCTTGATGAAGAGCTCTGGAAGCTGGGCATCCCTGCCAAGACCAAACACAATGAAGTGGCACCTGCCCAGCATGAGCTGGCCCCGGTCTTTGACACGACCAACGTGGCCGTAGACCATAACATGCTGACCATGGAGATCATGAAAAAAGTGGCCAAGAAGCATGGCCTTGTATGCCTCCTTCATGAGAAGCCCTTTGCAGGCATCAACGGATCCGGAAAGCACAACAACTGGTCCATGACCAGCAACCTGGGCGACAATCTTCTGGAGCCGGGAAGTACGCCGGAAGATAACCTCCAGTTCCTGATCTTTTTGACGGCAGTCATTCAGGCCGTGGATGATTATGCCGATATGATGAGAATGTCGGTTGCCTCGGCCGGCAACGACCACCGCTTAGGCGCCAATGAAGCACCTCCGGCCATCATATCCATTTTCCTGGGGGAAGAGCTTAACGGGATCATCGAGGCCATTGAGAATGATACTTTCTTTGAAAGACATAAAAAAGTACAGATGGAGACAGGGGCCACCGTCTTGCCTCATTTCTTCAAGGATAATACAGACAGAAACAGGACATCCCCCTTTGCCTTTACCGGCAACAAATTCGAATTCCGGTCCCTGGGATCTTCCCTGTCCGTTGCAGGCCCCAACGTAGTCCTCAACACTGCCGTGGCGGAGGCCCTCAGCCAGTTCTATGACAAGGTCAAGGACACGCCGTCAGAAGACCTGGAAGACAAGATCCGGTCAGTGATCAAAGAAAGCATCCTAACCCACAAGAAGGTTATTTTCAATGGAGACGGTTATACGGAGGAGTGGGTTGAAGAAGCGCAGAGGCGGGGCCTGGAAAATATGAAATCTACCCCGGAAGCTCTGCCTAGCTTCA
>CAMOVS010000293.1 GCA_946627575.1 uncultured Lachnospiraceae bacterium | reverse complement strand
GCATCCAGGCCTATGGGAAGCTGCCTTGCCTGCCCAGGAGATGGAAGGCCGACCTCCTGTCGGTGAGCGGCCACAAGATCCACGGGCCCAAGGGCATCGGTTTCCTTTATGTCCGCAAAGGCGCCAAAATCCGGCCTATTATCTGGGGCGGTAATCAGCAGAAGGGCATGCGGTCCGGTACGGAGAATGTTCCCGGGATTGTGGGCTTGTCTCTTGCTGCAAAGATGATGACCGGCCATCTGGATGAACACATGGACAAGGTTCGGGAAATCAAAAACCATTTCCTGACCAGAGTCAAGAAGGAGATTGAGGATATTAAAGATAATTCGGGGCAGGCGCCCCACATAGCCAGCGTGAGCTTTCCCGGTGTCCGAAGTGAAGTCCTTCTTCACGCATTGGAAGATAAGGGCATCTATGTTTCTGCCGGGTCCGCTTGTTCTTCTAATAAACCCGGTGTGAGCGGAACCTTGAAGGGTATTGGTCTGACCAGGGACTATTATGAGTCGACTCTGCGCTTTTCCTTCTCCGTTTTCAATAGTTTAGAAGAGGCGGATGAATGCGTGGAGGTTCTGAAAGAGCTTCTTCCCGTCTTAAGGCAGTTTAAGAGAAGATGATATCATGATTTGAGAAGCTGTTTGGCATCGGGGTGTTCCGTGACAGCTTTGATCTTTACATCACACAATTACATGTTTCCCGAGGAGTGAGATAAATGGATTACAGAGCATTTCTGATTAAGTATGCGGAGATCGGACTAAAGGGCAAGAACAGGGGACGTTTTGAAGATGCCCTGGTGACCCAGATGCATTTTGCCATCGATCCGGTCGGCGACTTCAGCATCCGCAAGGAGTCCGGAAGGATATTTGCTGAGGCACATGGAGATTATGATTATGACGATCTGGTGACGGCTTTGTCCGGCGTTTTTGGCATCTCCAGCTTTTGTCCCATCGTTACGGTGGAGGATAAGTCTTTTGAGCCCATTGCCAGGATGGCCTGTGAATATGTGGAGAATTCTTATGAAGATAAGAATTTTTCTTTTAAGGTGATGGTCAGGAGAGGAGATAAATCTTTCCCCATGCAGTCCATGGAGGTTGCAGCGGCTGTGGGAGAAAGGCTTTTGGAACGATTTGAAGGGCTTCGGGTGGATGTCCATGATCCGGAGGTCTACCTGACCATTGAGATCCGGGATAAGGTTTACATCTATTCCCGGGAGCTTCCGGGTCCCGGAGGCATGCCGGTTGGCACCAACGGCAGGGGGATGCTCCTGCTCTCCGGAGGGATTGACAGCCCGGTAGCGGGTTACATGATCGCCAAGAGAGGAGTTCGTCTCTGTGCTGTTTATTTTCACGCTCCGCCTTACACAAGCGAGAGGGCCAGGCAGAAGGTGATTGATCTGGCACGGATCGTGTCCCGGTCAGCCGGTCCTATTCACCTTTATATCGTGAATTTTACGGATATTCAGATGGAGATTTATCAGAAGTGTCCTCATGATGAGCTGACCATCATCATGCGCCGCTATATGATGAAGATTGCCGAGCATTTTGCAGGACTGGAGGGATGTCAGGCTCTGATTACCGGGGAGAGCATCGGCCAGGTTGCCAGCCAGACCATGCAGAGCCTTTTCTGCACGGATGATGCCTGCAATCTTCCGGTTTTCCGTCCCTGTATCGGTCTGGATAAGAATGAGATCATTGCCGTGTCAGAGAAGATCGGAACCTATGAGACTTCCATTCTGCCATACGAGGACTGCTGCACCATCTTTGTAGCCAAACATCCTGTTACCAAGCCAAGGCTCGATGTGATTAAGAAATCAGAACGCAAGCTGGCGGATACCATCGATGGTCTTATGGAGAAGGCGCTGGCGGAGACGGAGATGATTAAGATTCACTCTTAATCATCGGAAGCATTCTTTTGGGGGACTGCACTATCTTTTCTGATTGAATGCCGACGGTTCAATAAGAAAACCGCCCTGTTCAGGGCGGTTCCGGCTAGCTTTGATGTGCATTTATTTCGATTCATGATGAAAGCCGTGCCTGCTGCTAGAATCAGCTTTGGATAGAAAACTTTTATTCAGCAGGATCTTCGATAATATAATCGCTGATGGCTTTCAGAATCTTATCCATATTTTCCTCGGAATTATGGATGTTCAGGCTGATGGGCCTCATGATATCCAGGCTGAAGATGCCCAGAAGAGATTTGGCGTCAATAACATAGCGGCCGGAAACAAGGTCAAAGTCTGCATCAAAAGGATTGATAATGTTGACGAAGGCTTTTACCTTATCAATGGAATCTAAAAGTATAGTAACGGTCTTCATAGGATAACCCCCTGATTTTATATTTCTGCATGCAGGTGCATGTCAGATTGTTGCTTTCAAACTATAAATATTTTACTATCATCTGTAATAAAAGTCAACATAAGAGGTGCTTATGAGAGATCATGTCCGCACGGCGGCTTTCCTAACCCTGGGCTGCAAGGTCAACCAATATGAGACCGATGCCATGAAAGAAATCATTATGAATAACGGTTGGAGGATCGTTGATTTCTCCGGACCGGCGGATGCCTATATCATTAACACATGCTCCGTTACCAATATGGCAGACCGGAAGAGCCGGCAGATGATCCACAGGGCAAGGAGAAAGAATCCTGAAGGCGTTATTGTGGCCTGCGGCTGCTATGTTCAGAATGAAAAAGATCACGACAGTGACCATGACAAGGTTCTGTCCGGGGCGGATCTTCTGGTGGGCAACAACCGCAAGAAGGAGATCGCTTCTATACTGGAGAATTATTTTTTAGAGAGGGAGGAGGCCTCCCTTTCTTCGAAATCGTCAGAATCCACCGGGATCGAAGACAAGATCGATGGTTTCTTTGTGGAAGATATCATGAAGGAAAAGACTTATGAG
>CAMOVS010000292.1 GCA_946627575.1 uncultured Lachnospiraceae bacterium | reverse complement strand
ATGACATTTCCTTCCATCTCCGGCCAGTCCTTAAAGGTCTTACCGGCTCCGGAAATGGCCTGGTAGGTTGTCGCTACAACTTCTCTTGGCCCAAACTCTTTCAGAGCAAAGAGGGCCGGAGCATAGCTCTGGATGGAGCAGTTGGGCTTGACCGCCACAAAGCCCCTTGTAGTGCCCAGACGTTTCCTCTGGAAGGGGATCACCTCAAAGTGCTCCGGATTCAGCTCCGGAACTACCATGGGAACATCGGGGGTCCAACGGTGGGCGCTGTTGTTGGATACCACAGGGGTCTCCGTCTTGGCATAAGCGTCCTCGATCTGCCGGATCTCCTCCTTGCTCATATCCACGGCACTAAAGACAAAGTCCACGTCCGCAGCGACTTCCTCAACCTCATTTACATTTCTTACGATAATATTCTTAACGGCTTCCGGCATAGGCGTCGTCATCTTCCATCGGCCTCCGGCCGCTTCTTCATAGGTTCTTCCTGCAGACCGGGGACTGGCGGCGATCTCCGTTACCTGGAACCAGGGATGGTTCTCCAGCAAGGAGATAAAACGCTGTCCTACCATGCCGGTTCCGCCAAGGATACCGACTTTAAGCTTTTTATCCATAATTGCTTATCTCACTTTCATTTGCTAATGCAGATCTGTCAAAACAGGGGCAGATCATGTGCTCTATAGGTCATTTACCTGCAAAAGGACTGTCTATGACTATCCTGTCTGCCTCTGACGATTACTTGTAGTTTTTGATCACTCGAACCTTGAGTACGCCATCGATCTGCTCTAAATGTTTGACAGCCTCTTCCTCAATGTGGTCTTCGATGTCAAAGATAGCATAGGAATACTCGCCCCGGGTCTTATTGCTCATCTCGGTGATATTGATACCATCCTTGGCAAAAGCTCCCGTAAACTGGGTCAGCATGTTGGGCATGTTTCTGTGAATAACGGATATACGTGCTGCCGTGGTGCAGACGCCCATGTCCGTATTGGCAAAATTGACAGAATTATGGATGTTGCCATTTTCAAGGAAGTCCATGAGCTGGTCGACTGCCATGCGGGCACAGTTCTCTTCCGACTCTTCCGTAGAAGCTCCCAGATGGGGGAAAGCGATAATCCCTCTGACATCGGCATCAGCGATGGTGGGAGTGGGGAAGTCTGTCACATAATTCTTGATTTTTCCTTCTTTCAGAGCCTGAACCACAGCTTCCTCGTCCACCAGCCCATTTCTGGCAAAGTTGAGGATGACGGCGTGGTTCTTCATCTTGGCGATACCTTCCCGGTTGATCATGTTGCGTGTGCTGTCCAGAAGAGGGGTGTGAATCGTGATAAAATCACATTTCTCAAAGATCTCGTCCACAGTGTCAACATGATGGACCGCCCTGGACAGGTTCCATGCACTGCGGAGGGACAGATAGGGATCGTATCCGTAGACGTGGAGTCCCAGGTCGTAAACCGTGTTAGCTACCAGCACACCGATGGCTCCAAGGCCGATGACACCTATGTTCTTTCCTTTGATCTCACAGCCGGCAAAAGCTTTTTTCGCTTTCTCCATGTGTTTGGTGATCTCACTGTTTTTCCTGTTCTCCTGAACCCAGCGATTTCCTCCGATCAGGTCACGGGAGGCAAGAAGCATACCGGCTATGACCAGCTCTTTTACACCGTTGGCATTGGCACCGGGCGTATTAAAAACGACGATGCCTTTCTTGGCATATTCATCTACAGGGATATTGTTAACTCCGGCGCCGGCTCTTGCTACGGCAAGAAGCTTGGGCATATCTTCCATTTCATGCATGGAGGCGCTGCGGACCAGGATTGCCTGGGCGTCCTTATTCTCCTTGACAATCTCATAGTCATCGGTCAGCCGGTCAAGCCCAACGGAAGATATCGGATTCAAACATTTGTAACGGAACATATTCTGGTACTCCTTTGTTTTTATGTGATTATTTGTTTTATTCGATTACTTGTTCAGGTCTTCCTCAGAGAAAGCATCTCCTATGGAACCGCCGGGCGCCACCATGGGCCATACCTTCTCATCGCTGTCGATCACACAATCGATCAGCCATGGCCCGCTGCCGTCATCCATAGCCTGCCGGAAGGCATCCTCAAATTGATCAGGAGTCTCAACTCGAACCGCCTTGGCCCCCATGGCCTCTGCCAGTTTGACGAAGTCTACTCCGTCATTAAGAGTGGTGTGGGAATACCGTTTCCCATAGAAAAGATCCTGCCACTGTCTTACCATGCCCAGTACATGATTATTTACCACTACTTCTATAATGGGGATTCCCGATCTGGCGGCCGTAGCCATCTCATTCATATTCATACGGAAACAGCCGTCACCGGCGATATTGACCACGGTTTTATCGGGATAGGCAGTTTTAGCCCCTATAGCCGCACCCAGCCCGTAGCCCATAGTGCCCAGTCCGCCTGAAGTAAGGAGCTGTCTTGGTCTCGTGTATTTGTAGAACTGAGCAGCCCACATCTGATGCTGGCCGACCTCGGTAACCACAATGGCATCCCCGTGAGTCATTTCATATATCTTCTCTACGATACCGGGGCCAGCCAGGCGGTCCTGATGATAGGTCAGGGGATAAGAGTCCTTAAGATCAGCGATCTTGTTCATCCATTTCTCATGCTTGTATTCGGATAGTCTGCGGTTCAGTATGGTCATTACCGCCTTGACATCTCCGACGATGGATGTCGTAACCATGATGTTTTTATTGATCTCTGCAGGATCGATATCAATCTGGATGATGGAAGCATTCTTGGCAAAGGTTCTGGCATTACCGTAAACCCGGTCACTGAAGCGGCATCCGATGGCGATCAGCAGGTCACACTGAGATACCCCTATGTTGGATGCCTTGGTCCCATGCATGCCGATCATGCCGGTATATCGGGGATCAG
>CAMOVS010000291.1 GCA_946627575.1 uncultured Lachnospiraceae bacterium | reverse complement strand
AAGCTCCCCTATTCTGTCTTCCAGCTTAAGAAGATGGAGAAGGCCTTCCGAGAGGATCCGGAAAAAGCGGCGGTTCTCTTCGATGAGCCAAACATCAAAGAGATTGTCCATAATACCGGCGGATTGAGATGGGGCTATCTCCGATCTCTTTTTATGTCTGACCAGGATATGGTCCGCTGGCTTTTGAATAAGAATCTTTCGGGCGGAAAGAATGACGGCAGCGTCAATTACTATATGACAAGAGGCGGCGGATGGCATCATTTGCCGGAAGATCTGTTTGAAGATCCTGAGATTCTGACTTTTGAAGGAAGATCCCTCCGCAATTCTTCCAGATACCAGGAGTTCATGGAAAAGCTGTACGGGGAGAACTGGGATGACCTTGGCATCATGAAATACGCGGATGGCGGGAGAGTCCGGGTTATTGACGACTGTGACATCCCCTATGAGGAGTTTGTCTCTGCCATAGAGAAAAGGGGAAAGCCCCTTAAGGAAATGATGGAAGAGATGACCGCTTTCAACGTCTGGAAAAACAGGGGCTTCTATGACCGGGATGAAAAGATCAAGCATACCTTTGCCAGGGTTCGCAGAAGTGTAGACCGCATAGATGTCTGGTATAAGCTTCGGAGCAAGAGGAAGGAACTGAAGCAGGCTGCAGAGAAAAAAGATATTAAGAAACTCAGGAATCTTTTGAAAGAGTACCTGTCAAGGACAAACTTTTATTATCAGCAGGGGATCGGTTTCATGATTGATGATGAGCTCTTCTCCTATGCCCGGATGATCTGGGAGGCTGATGGGAAAGAGGATTACGGTGATGCTGTTTATGAACTGGTTCCCGATCTTTACAAGGAAGAAAGTGTAGAGGACTATCTTAGGAAAAAAGGTGCTCTCTAAGCCGATTATGCTTGCTTTAGCTTATCCGCTGTGCTATAACATAGTGGTAAATGAGATTCACGGAGGTTGTAACCATGAAACGATTCTGGAATGATCTGACAGGGCATTTCCGTTATGCGATCTATGCAGCCCAGTCAGAACTGAAGGCCGAAGTTGCCAGCTCTTACCTGAACTGGATCTGGTGGGTGCTGGAGCCTTTCTGCTTCATGTTGATCTATACTTTTGTCTTTGGCTATGCTTTCGGCATGAGGGAGCAGTATTTCCCGGTCTTCATCTTTGTAGGTCTGACTGCCTGGGACTTCTTCCAGCGCAACATCAATCAGAGTGTTAAGATCCTGAAGAGCAACAGGGCTATCGTGACCAAGGTCTATATGCCCAAGTTTGTTCTCCTTATTTCAAGGATGATGTTCAACGGTTACAAGATGCTGATTTCTTTCGGTATCGTTGTAGCCATGCTGATTTATTATCAGGTGCCGGTATCCTGGAAGCTGATCTATGTCATACCGATTCTCATCGTTATGTTTGTATTTACGTTTGGCTTTATGCTCTTTTTGATGCATTATGGCGTCTATGTCAGAGACCTTGTCAACGTTACAACGATTGTCCTGCGTATGATGTTTTACATGACCGGTATATTCTACAATATCGAGACCAAGCTGCCGCCCAAGTTTGTAGGCCCCCTGCTGCATTTCAATCCCATGGCGCTGATTTTGTCCAGCTTGCGTAACTGCATCCTGCACAATGCAACGCCGGACTTCAAGTGGCTGGGAATCTGGTTTGTGATCGGATTGATTGTATCGGTTCTGGGCGTTCGCAAAGTATACAAGAATGAGAATAGTTATGTGAAGGTGATCTGATGGATAATAATAACATGAGTAAAGAATTGATTGCCGAAGTGGAGCAGGCGGCAGATGAAACTGCGAAAGCTTTTGATTTTTCCGACAGAGAGAGCGCTATCAGCGTGCGAAATGTCTGCATCGATTACCGCACCATCCAGGCGGCGTCCATAAGAGAGAGTCTTTTCAATCCTGATAAGAAGGCCAATGAGATCTTCCATGCGGTGAAGAATGTATCCTTTGAAGTGCCTGAGGGGCAGATTCTTGGTATCACCGGAAAAAACGGCAGCGGCAAGTCTACCATGCTCCGGGCCATTGCCGGAATCTTTTCCCCGGACAGCGGTGAGATTGATCTTCATGGACACAATCTCTCTTTGCTGTCCATCGGCGTCGGCTTCAAGCCTGACCTGTCCGGCAGAGAGAACATCATCCTTTCCGGTATGCTTTTAGGTTTTTCCAAGCAGGTTATTCTGGATAAGATGGATGAGATTATAGACTTTGCCGGTATTGATGATTTCATCGATAGGCCGGTTCGGACCTATTCCAGCGGTATGTATTCCAAGCTGGCCTTCTCCATTACTGCTGTTTTGGAGACCGAGATTATGCTGATCGACGAGGTCTTGAGTGTCGGTGACCAGCAGTTCCGAAAGAAGAGTTATGCCAAGATGAAGGAACTCATCTCCAAGAGAGACCGGACGGTTGTCATTGTTTCTCACAGCATCTCAACCCTCCGTGACCTGTGTGATCAGATTATCTGGCTCCACGGCGGGGAGATCGTCATGTATGATACACCGGAGGTTGTGCTCCCGGTCTATAAGGACTTCATGAGATAAGCACTTATAAGTGAATAAATGACTATACCAGGGCTGTCGCAGCTATGATATTTCATTCGTCATAGAATGAGGATCATAACTGCGGCAGCCCTTTTTTATTTAGCCTATTAAATATCTATATCCTATTTGTTACATCATCTCCTCCTCTGTTCACAATAATCAGTAATTTGTAAGAATTTAATATTGCAATCTCATTTGTTATCATATAAAATGACTTTGTGGAGTAAAGTGTCGTTTTGTGGATGAAAAGTGGTGGTTAAACCCACTTTCGTGGAAGAAGGTGAGGGAGAATGTTTCAAGGGGAATACAAACACAGCCTTGATGCAAAGGGAAGACTGATTC
>CAMOVS010000290.1 GCA_946627575.1 uncultured Lachnospiraceae bacterium | reverse complement strand
GATATGCTGGCGGAGCGGGCCGGAGGGGAATGCAAAGATGATATTGATTTGTCGGAAGCTGGTGAGAATATCTATATCATGACTAATCAGTCCGGTGTGAATGGTGCTTCCGTGATTCTTTATGACCGCTTTCTTGAGGAGTTTTCCGACAGGATGAATTCTGAATATTATATCATTCCTTCCAGCATCCATGAGGTTATTCTGATCCCCAGAGAAAACTATATGGAACCGGAGGAAATACGCAGAATGATCCGTGAGGTCAATGATTGTGTTGTAGGGCCTGACGATTATCTTTCAGATTCTCTCTATTATTATAACAGGGAGAAAGGCCGGATTGTTATGGTTGATTAGAGAACAAGTGTATGGCACAGGGGGACCATGTGTGCTATACTGTTGATGTTCGTGTCCTTAGGGAAGCCGGCTTCCATTGGTTCTGTCTGAGGGGTGGAGCCTTATGTGCAGATCATAGAAGGCTGTGAAGCATTGTACAAGAGACTTTTTTGTTCTGCGCTTAAGAGGTATGAATAGAGGTATGAATTATGCGTGTATTTATGGTTCGTCATGGAGAAACTATTTTGAATAAAAAGGGCTGCTATTATGGCCTGACGGATGTATCCCTGTCTGATTATGGGATCAGGCAGGCTGAGGAACTCAGAGTTCTTCTTGCCGATCAGGCCTTTGACCGGGTGATCAGCAGTCCTCTGGCCAGGGCCAGGCAAACGGCCCTGAGAATTCTTGGAGATTCGACGGTGCAGGTGGAAACGGACCGACGCCTGTCCGAGCAGAACTTCGGTGTATTTGAAGGTATGACCTACCATGAGATTGAATCCTCCTATCCCCGAGAGCTGGCTATGTGGAACGAAAGCTTTGAGACCTATACGATTCCGGATGGGGAAAGCTTTGCTGACGTTCGGTCCAGGGCGGATTCTTTTGCAGACCATCTCTGGAAAATGGCTGATTCAACAAGGACGCTGCTTCTTACAGCCCACAAGGGAACTCTGGGTCATCTTCTGGCCTCCCTGCTTCATCTGCCTCTTAAAGGCTATTGGAACTTTGCGGTGGAGCAGGGCTGTTTCAGCTGCCTGGACCTGGAAGACGGCTATGCTATTCTTCGATGCCTGAACAGCGTGAGGGTGTGATATTCTTATCCTGTAAGAATCCATGCAATGAGATAAGATTGAAAAATGATAAACATTAAGAGGAAGAAGAGATGGATTTATTTGAATACATGGGTATGCAGCGCAAGGAGGAAGAGTCGCCCCTTGCCGTCAGAATGAGGCCCCGAAGTCTGGATGAGATTGTAGGCCAGCATCATATTATAGGAAAGGATAAACTGCTTTACAGGGCGATCAAAGCCGATAAGATCAGTTCGCTGATATTCTACGGCCCGCCCGGGACAGGTAAGACAACCATAGCAAAAGTGATTGCCCAGACTACCAGTGCCCATTTCCTTCAGATGAATGCGACTACTTCCGGCAAGAAGGATATGGAAAAGGCAGTGAAGGAGGCGGAGGAGTCCCTGGCCATGTATGGCAGAAGAACCATCCTTTTTATCGATGAGATCCACCGCTTTAATAAAAGCCAGCAGGATTATCTGCTTCCTTTTGTCGAGGATGGAACAGTGATTCTCATCGGAGCTACAACAGAGAATCCTTACTTTGAAGTGAACAGCGCTCTGATCTCCCGGTCTATGATCTTTCATCTGGAGCCTCTGGCAGCTTCCGATATCGCTTCTTTGATCAGGATTGCGGTGGAGGATGCCGAGAGAGGTATGGGAAGCTACGGGGCAGAGATCACTCAGGAAGCGGTAGACTTCCTGGCTCAGATGGCCGGCGGGGATGCCCGGACGGCCCTTAACGCTGTGGAATTAGGTATTTTGACCACGGATCCCGGTCCGGACGGGAAGATCATGATCGATCTGGCTGTAGCTGAAGAGTGTATACAAAGAAAGTCGGTCATTTACGATAAGGGTGGGGATAATCACTATGATGTGATCTCGGCTTTTATCAAAAGCATGAGAGGATCCGACCCGGATGCAGCCCTCTTTTATCTGGCCCGGATGCTGGACGCCGGTGAGGATCCCAAGTTTATCGCGCGAAGAATCATTATCTGTGCTTCTGAGGATGTGGGTAATGCAGACCCGGCGGCTCTGCCTCTTGCGGTAGCAGCTTCCCTGGGTGTGGAACGGGTCGGCATGCCGGAGGGCAGGATTCTTCTGGCGCAGGCAGCTTCTTATGTGGCAGGAGCACCCAAGAGTAATGCCAGCTATATGGGTGTGGAGAAAGCCTCCTCCCTGATCCGGTCTGCCGATACCGGTCAGGTGCCTCCATATCTAAGAGATGCCCACTATGGCGGTGCGGCTGATCTGGGCCATGGAATCGGTTACAAGTACGCTCATGACTACCCGGAGCATTATGTCAAGCAGCAGTATCTTCCCGATGAGATTAAGGACCAGGTTTTCTATCAGCCGACCGATATCGGTTACGAAGAGAAGATCCGCAGCAGGCTCCATCGTCTCAGAACCAGAGAGGGGGATGAATGATGAAGAAGTTTCAAAGGCTGCTGGCCATGGCCGGCGTTGTGATCCTGTTTGCTATGGTTATCCTTACCCTGATTCTGGCTATCATCGGAAGTCCTTATTTTAAGGCTTCCATGTATGCGACGCTGACATTACCCCTTCTTATGTATGCCTTTCTGTTTATATACAGATTGATGAAAGGATCATCCGAAGAGGACCGGAAACCTGGTTCAGAAGGAAAAGATCCAAAAGGCCAAAAGGGTCAAGAAAAGACTGACAATTTCTGCAATTGAGCGACATATATTCTTAAACGTAGTTAGTTTGAACTAATCAAGGGATATATTTGTTCTTTTTTTAATACATATTTGACTTTAATAGTGAATTACCG
>CAMOVS010000289.1 GCA_946627575.1 uncultured Lachnospiraceae bacterium | reverse complement strand
AAGGTCTATGACCTTCCTTATATGAGAGCCTGGCATCCTTCCTACGATAGGCTGGGGGGTGTCCCTGCCTTGTCGGAAGTCCGTTTTTCCCTGGTCAGCTGCCGTGGCTGCTTCGGCGGCTGCAGTTTCTGTGCCCTGACCTTTCATCAGGGAAGGAGGATTCAGGTACGCAGCCATGAGTCCATTCTCAAGGAGGCGGAGCTTCTGACCAGAGATCCGGAGTTTAAAGGTTATATCCACGATGTGGGCGGGCCTACGGCAGACTTCAGGATGCCGGCATGCGAGAAACAATTACGCCATGGAGTCTGTTCCCACAGACAGTGTCTTTTTCCGGAGCCCTGTCCTAATCTGAAGGCAGACCACAGGGACTACCTGTCCCTGCTCAGAAAGCTTCGCAGGCTGCCGGGAGTGAAGAAAGTCTTCATCCGGTCGGGGATCCGGTTTGACTATCTGCTGGCCGACCCGGACCCGTCCTTTATAAAAGAACTCTGTCAGTGGCATGTCAGCGGCCAGCTTAAAGTGGCACCGGAACATATCAGTGATCCGGTTCTGAACAGGATGGGCAAACCTTCCAATCAGGTATACGAACGTTTTCGGGAATCCTATGAGAAAACCAACCGAAAACTGGGCAAGAAACAATATCTGGTTCCCTATCTTATGTCCTCCCATCCGGGCTCAACCCTGAAGGAAGCTGTGAAACTGGCGGAGTATGTTAGAGATCTGGGTTATATGCCGGAGCAGGTTCAGGACTTTTATCCCACGCCGGGAACCGTATCTACCTGTATGTATTATACGGGGCTGGATCCCAGAACCATGGAGAAGGTCTATGTTCCCCGAAGCCTGAAAGAAAAAGAGATGCAGAGGGCATTAATCCAGTACCGAAATCCGGAATATTATGATATCGTTAAGAAAGCGCTGATGGAAGCCGGCCGGAATGACCTGATCGGATACGATAGAAAATGTCTGATCTCTCCTCGAAAGTCCGGTGGAGGATTCGGCAGAGAGGGTCGGGGACAGGGCAGAAAGGACAGACCTTCGTCTCCATCCGGAAATCAGTCCGGGCAGACACGGGGAAAAGGAGCATCAGGAAGACCTTCTACGGGAAATAAAGGCTCCAGAAAGGAAAAGGAGCCGGGGAAATATCGAAAAAAATCGATACGTAATATTCATAAAAAGAAGAAGTAGAAGCAGATGTGATATGCGGGAAGGTGAAAGAACAGATATGAAAGTAGGTATTATAACGGGGGCTTCCTCCGGCATGGGAAAGGCCTTTGTCAAAACCGTCCTCCAGAGCCGGATGGAGCTGGATGAGATCTGGCTTATTGCCAGACGAGAAGAAAGAATGAAGGGATGGGAATCCATCTATCCGGACAGAACCTTCCGCATCTTCCCTTTGGATCTGTCAGAGAAGGAGAGTTATCAGGTTTTGGCAGACCGGCTGGCTGATGGGGAAATACAGATCGATCTCCTTATTCACAGCGCCGGGTTCGGAATGATGGGGGATATTGCAGATCTGTCCGGAGAAGAACAGGCGGAAATGGTAGACCTCAATTGCCGGAGTGTGGTTGAATTGACTACAACCTGCCTGCCCTATATGGGACCGGAAGGGCGGATGATATACATGGCTTCCGGAGCAGCCTTTCTGCCCCAGCCCGGCTTTGCCGTCTATGCCGCCAGCAAGGCCTTCGTGCTGAGCTTTGTCCGGGCTTTGCGGGCCGAAAAGGGGAACCGGACACGGAAGATCACGGCTGTCTGCCCCGGTGCAGTCAAGACAGAATTCTTTAACCGGGCTCTTGAGAAGAAAGACCTTCCCCCTATCAAGAAAATGGTCATGGCGGATCCCGGAAAGGTTGTGCGCAAAGCCTGGAGGGATAACATGGCAGGGCGGGAGATTTCTGTCTACGGCAAACCCATGAAGCTGTTCCGCCTTGCAACCAGGATTCTGCCCCACAGCTTTCTGCTAAAAATTACGGGAAGAATGTCATGAGAGAGATTCATATAAGCAAAAGGGAAGAAGGGCAAAGGCTTGTAAGACTGCTAAAAAGGTATCTGCCCCGGGCTTCGGATGCTTTTCTGTATAAGATGCTTCGAAAGAAGAACATAAAACTGAACGATGGCAAGGCTTCCGGCCGGGAAACCCTGCAGGATGGTGACCGGATCTCCATCTATTTCTCTGAAGAGACCATGAACCATTTTACCGGTGAAGAAGACCAGACCGGGGACAGGTTCGGACCCTGGGGATCCGGAGATAAAAAAAGTAAAGATACAGGGGATGGGCCGGCCTGGCAGCCGGTCCGGTCCTCTGAGAAAAAGGAGGATTCCGGCAGACAGAAAGAGGAAGGGCGGCATAGGAGCAAGCTCCGCAAAGATGTCCGGATTCTTCTGGATGAAGAGGATGTGATGATCCTCCACAAGCCTGCCGGGCTCCTGTCTCAGAAGGCCCGCAGGGAAGACGATTCCATGAATGACTGGCTGATTGATTATTGTCTGGATCAGGGGACTGTCACGGAAGAGAGCCTGCGATGGTTCCGTCCTGCCCTGGTAAACAGGATCGACCGAAATACTTCCGGTATCGTCCTTGCAGGGAAGACGGCGGCGGGACTCAAGGTTCTTTCGGCCCTTCTCAGAAACCGGAAGGTCGAGAAGTATTATCTGGCTCCGGTGTTCGGAATCCCTGAACCGGCCGGCCGGATGACCGCTTATCTGCAAAAAGACAGGGGGAACAACCGGGTGGAGCTGAACCGGACACCCTGCCGGGGAGGAAGGAAAATTGAGACAGGTTATGAACGGGAAGCCCTTTCCCATGACCAGCCTTATCCGGTGTCCCTGCTCCGTATTCGCCTTTATACCGGGAAAAGCCACCAGATCCGGGCCCACCTGGCTTGGGAAGGATATCCTTTGCTGGGAGACGG
>CAMOVS010000288.1 GCA_946627575.1 uncultured Lachnospiraceae bacterium | reverse complement strand
CCAAGGCTGCAAAGCCCAGAGATGCGGCAACTGCATAAACCACACCGTCAAAATGATAATCAAAAGCCGGATGTTTCCAGGTGATACGCTTTAAGACAAAGTGCTTCACTCCTTCTTCGGCCAGAGCAACGATAAAAAAGGCATCGATAAAGGCATAAAGGATAGATCCGGCCCCGATAAATGTACCAAGAACCGCATCCCCTATGACTTCGATTATGGCGGCAGGAATGCAGGAAAGAGCTCCGAATACAAAGAGCTTAACGATCAGGCCGACAGGCTCATGCTCGATCTTATCCATCCTATATATCATGAACATCAAAAACAGGGGCGGAAGTAAAGCTGCAGCTAGTAAGAGTCTCATGGTTTCCCTCCTTTATAAACGATTTTTTCAGATTATTTTACCATAGAATGAAGGAAAGGGGAATGAGAGCTTGATCGCAAGAGCCTTTTTATATCGTTGCACAGTGTCATTTATGAATGTATAATAAACAGGATAAGCGAGACGATAATGCCAGACAGGACAGGAGATAAGTATGGGCAGGAAAGCATTGATAGCCATGAGCGGCGGGGTGGATTCCTCTGTCGCTGCTGTATTGATGAAGGAAGCAGGATACGATTGTATAGGGGTCACGATGAAGCTCTTTGATCAGGATGAGACCGGGACGGTTTCCGATAAAAGCTGCTGCAGTCTGGAGGATGTGGAAGATGCCCGAAGTGTTGCAGTTAAGCTGGGTATCCCATATTATGTATTCAACTTCAAGGATCATTTTCACCGTAAGGTCATTGATCCTTTTGTACAGAGCTACCTGGATGGAAAGACCCCCAACCCATGCATTCTATGCAACCGTTATCTCAAGTTTGAAGCCTTATATCAGAGGGCCCGGATGCTTGATTGTCAGGTGATCGTCACAGGTCATTATGCCAGGATTCGTGAAGAAGGCGGTCGATATCATCTCTTAAAGGGAACCGATCCGGACAAGGATCAGAGCTACGTTTTGTATAATCTGACCAGGGATCAGCTCGCTCATACCCGGTTTCCCCTGGGGGATTACAGTAAGGATGAGATACGCAGGATCGCTGCGGAACACGGATTCCATAATGCTGATAAACAGGAAAGTCAGGATATCTGCTTTATCCCGGATGGAGATTATAAGTCCTTTATCGAGAGGATGACCGGGGAAAAATGCGGGGCAGGAGAATTCGTCGACCGGGATGGCCGGGTGATCGGAACTCATGAAGGATATTACGGCTATACCATCGGCCAGCGAAGAGGCCTCGGGATATCGGCAGCACAGAGAATCTATGTCACGGATATTCTTCCGGGGGAAAATCGCGTGATCGTTGGATCTAATGAAGATCTATTTCAAAAAGAACTGATCGCCGAGGACTTTAACTGGCTTGAAGATCTCATGCCCGGCGAAAAGCTGAAAGCACGTATCCGATATCATCAGACTGAGAGGGAAGCTGAGGCCTTCATCATGGAAGATAAGCGGGTCCGGATCTGCTTTGAGGATCCCCAGAGAGCTATAACACGGGGGCAGGCTGTTGTACTTTACCGGGATGACCTGGTGGTGGGCGGTGGAACCATCGTTTAGGAGATCTACCATAGAATGTGCGGAATATCCCAGATGAGCATTTGTCACAATTCTTGGAAAATGATACAATGACATAGAGGATACTATTCATGGACGGCAGGGATGACCTGGATATGGTGGATGCCGGTATAGTGGGTAGTGATATAGAATATAGATAGAAAAGGGGGGGTGCCCTGTGGAAGACATCATTAAAGCTTTGCTGGACGTGGTCCGGATTCAGCACAATGAAGCGGACGGAACAGAAGTAGAGCCTTTTAACATGGAAGATATCGTAGATATGGCCATGAATATTATAGGAAGGCCGGATGACGCCGGGGAGGAGAAGAACCTCATTAAAGAGATTGAAAGCACCGTGGAGAACATGGCGCCTGACATCTTTCCACCCAAGACCTTTGATCAGCTGGATGACCAGGAGCAGGTCGCGTCTGCCGCCAGCATGATTGAGCAGAGTCTCCTGTCCGGGATGCGTCGGCAGAATATGAGCATGGCCGGAGGAGCTGCCAGTGCAGAGAATGGTGGGAATGAAGATACAGACCCGATCGAAAGCGCAGCTCAGGATGCCGATATGCTCTCACAGATTGATGCCTATAATCGGATGGCAGCCGGGGATGAAGAGCCGGAAGATGACTTTGACGCCGGGGAAGCGAAAGACCTCAATAATATGATATACGATAATATCATGAAAATGATGGGCCTTACAGAACCCAGGGTGGAGGATGCTTTCGACCGGTCTCAGATTCGATTCGGGAAGGAAAAAACTATGACGGAGCTCTTGGAAGAAGAACAGGCGAATGCTTCCCAGAGCACAGAGGAAGCGGCCAGACCTCTTTCAGCCTGGGAGCTTGCTCAGAACGCTATTGACAAGGATATCGAAGCCCATACTAAGGAAGAGTATGTGCCAAAGCCTATGGAGATGCCCAACACCAAATCGGCCTCTCAGCTGGCAGCGGAAGCCATAGCTAAAGCAAGGGAGGAAAGCGACCAGCGGTCTGAGATAGAGAAGCGGGCCGATGCTATGATGGAAGAGGCCAGACGGCTCGGTAAAGACCCCATGCAATTTGCCCTTCATCAGCAGGAGATTCTTCGATATATGGAAAAGAACAGTGACGAGCTGGTTTCTTTTGAAGATTACGAAGATCTTTCCCCTGAAGAAAAATATGAAATAGAGCGGGCCATTGAGGAGGAGAAGCGTCAGGAAGAGGCCAGGCAGGAGGAAGAGCGGCGGAATGCCGCACAGGCACTGGATGAGGAAGAAATCCCTGCCCAGGATGAAGGTCAGAAGGACAATGAAGCCGGAACAGGGGCCACTCCTGAAGGC
>CAMOVS010000287.1 GCA_946627575.1 uncultured Lachnospiraceae bacterium | reverse complement strand
GGGATGGGGATTTCCGTTCCCCGGAATGTCTGGAGCTTCTGGATGAAGCAGATATAGTGGTCACGAATCCGCCGTTTTCTCTGTTCCGGGAATACTTGGGTACACTGGTAGAGCACAAAAAGTTTTTTATCATTATTGGCAATGTAAATGCGTTAAAGTACAAGGAAGTATTCCCTTTGTTTATGAATAATGAATTGTGGCTTGGAGCCAGCATTCACTCGGGAGATAGAGCCTTTTATGTTCCAGAAGATTATCCTCTTGATGCGGCTGGCTGCGGTATCGACGAAACTGGACGCAAGTTCATTCGTGTAAAAGGTGTGCGCTGGTTTACCAATCTTGATATGAAGCAACGGCATGAAGAAATGATTCTTGTAAAGCGCTACAATGCAGAAGATTACCCAAGGTATCTTAATTATGATACAAAGTTGTTTACCGTAATGCGGCAAAAACAAAGGAAGTACAGATACTGAAAACCGGACAGGATGCAACTGCTCCGGTGGGAGGTGCAAAATTCGATTTGTATACGGAAAAGGCCTATACAAGCAATCCTCAGGGAGCACCATTTAAGACAGATCTTGTTTCATCAAATGAGGCAGCGACAAAAGGAAAGATAGATTTAGGCGAGCTTCCCATCGGAAAGTATTATCTGGTGGAGACAAAAGCTCCGGATGGATATATTATCAGGACGGATCCTGTGGTCATCACGGTAAGTAAAACATCAGTTACTTATAATGACGGAACTACCTTATCCCAGTCGGGATCGGGAATCAGCCAAATTGGTGACGTATATCAACTGAAGGTTACAAATGACGAGGGCATCGCTCTTCCTAATACCGGCGGCCCCGGAACAAGGTTCTTCACGATCCTCGGCAGCATCCTGATTCTTGGATCAGGCCTGCTGTTGTGGAGAAAACGAAGAACAATTTAAGATGACGTGAATAGAGGCTGATCTTCAGGAAACTGAGGATCAGCTTCTTCTGCTGAATGGAGGATAGAAAAATAAACATAAGGCTGAAATGAAAAGCATTTGGTAATTCAAAAACCTGTCTTTGACAGATGAGTATTGTATAAAAGCCTCGAAATCCACTGTATATGCGGATGTTGAGGCTTTTATCTATGTTAACCGGTATGTTTTCATATGACAAACCTTGATAGAGACAAGCCGAAGAGGAGTTTCTTCTCCAAAGGCTTTGATTAATGGAATATATCGCCTGTCTATATTGTTTCCATGAATATAATAGGCAAAATAACTATAGAAAGTCATCAACATGACGGATATTTTGACGCTGAAGATGATAGAATTCTAGCAATATATATTTATATAATGAAGCAGTATGACTATTCGTTAGTATTTGCCATACATATCACTAAAAAGAAAGGAGGTTCGCCTTGAAATCTAACAATAAAGTCGGACATAAGAAGGCATTCGGCCCGGATCCTAATGATAATAATAATATCATAAAAAGAATCTACGAAAGAATCAGCGGAAAGAGCAGAGCCTGGAAAGCTGCCATGATGACCTTTGCCGTGGCCATCGTCTTCATGACAACTTACGGGCTTATTTTGCCTGCCATCACCATCGAGAAAGATACAGCCGTTGAGATGCCGGGTATGGATCTGGCTGCCGACTCCAGCCATGATGAGGAATACCGAACCTCCGGGGGACAGGATGAGGATACTATCGCAGATCAGGAGACCAATGAAAAAGCAGATGGGATGAAGGAAAACAATAATTCTCAGGAAGACAAGAGCAATCCTGAAAACGAAAAGAACCCATCCGACACGCAGCTGGCCCGGAGTCCTTTATGCTACAGTGACGGACGCCATGAATATGAGATCATCTTTGACAGGACCGCCCAGATTCCGGAGGGCACGATATTCACGGTAGCAGAAGTACGGAAAAACAGTGTCGAATATGCATCCTATCAGAAAGCATATGAGAAGAACCCGGCCCTGGCCGGTGAATTATATAATGCCGAGGAAAAGAACAGCAGCCCGGACAAGAACCCGTCCAAATCAGGGACTATTGTGCCCAAATCATTTTTCAGATTAAAACTGACCAAAGACGGACAGGAGATCCGCCCCGACCAGCCGGTGAAGCTTGTCATCCGGGACACACGGATCGACCAGGATCCATCCGGCCACAAAGCCGTTCCGCCTGCCTGCGGCGTCATTATCAGAACATCATCAGACAATGAGCTGACTGCAGGTCTCATCAAGCTCCATTATGATGAGGATAACTCTCAGATAACCATTTCCAGATTCCCCTACAATAAGAAAAAGACCCGGCCTGTCATTGGGCTTGCATATAAGGAAACCGATAGTAAGGAACAAGCCGAAGATCCATCCGAAAACAAGGGACAAGTCCGCGATGATGAAGAAGAAACTTCTGCAGAAGAAGGCAGCACAGATGATGTCGATAATGCAGAAGGAGAAAAGGACACAGAATCAGAAGGGCTGACGGAAGCCATCACATACCCGGAAGCTGATTTCCAGGCTCAGACAGACCATATGCTTGTTACTGTCCAGGCTCCGGAAGGGGCCCTGCCCGAAGGCACCACGATGAGGGTTCGGGAAATCAAAGACAAGGAATCTCTCAAGGCCATTACGGAAACCGTAGAGAACTCGGATGAGGAGACTGATATAAAGAGTAAAAAAACATCTGAAAAAGATGGCACGAAGGGTGAGAACTCTGCCAATAAGAAAAACTCTAAGGCAAATAAGGAAGTCCGGAAGATCCAGGCTGTAGATATCACATTTACTGACGCAGAAGGGCATGAGATCGAACCTCTCGAAGCCGTTCAGGTTACCATTACGTCCAAGATGGTCAGCGATGTTACGAAAGACGATGCCCAGGAAATTGCGGCCGTTCACCTGGATGACCAGGGCAAAGGCAGCATGATGGACATCGAGGCAAAGA
>CAMOVS010000286.1 GCA_946627575.1 uncultured Lachnospiraceae bacterium | reverse complement strand
CATCAAAAGTGCGATGGTTGTGGTCCCTGCCACTGTACCTGCACCTGTACCTGCATGAAGAGCCACCATGAGGACCAGAGCGATCAGCAGGACCGGCAGGGGTGAATTATCCAGGAGCTGTACGATATAGTCGCCGACACCTGCCGCCATGAGCACACCGCCATAGCAATTGGCACATCCCAGCATGGCAAAGATCGGGCCGGCTTCCTTGACACCTTCATTGAATATCACAGCGGACGGTCTCGGCAGATATTTCCGGAGAGTGATCATGGACAGGATGGTGACGATAAACATGGAGATACCTGTATTGCCGATAAACTTCAAAAATCCCAGCAGAGCGCTCTCCGCATCAAGAAAATAGGGGGCAAACGCACCGATGGAGATGATGATGATCGGAATAAGGATCAGGGCCAGCACCAGTCCGGCAGGCGGCCTGGACGGATCCGGGGCAAGGTCCAGTTCCCCGGCTGTTTCAGTGCCGTCATTTTGCGTCTTATCTTTCTTGTACTTTGCCGAGATCCAGTAGGCGAGCAGGGTGCTGATGACAGCGCCCGGCAAAGTGATCAGAATACCATAAACCATATAGAAGCCGATATCTATGCCGAGAAGTCCTGCAAAAGCAACCGGGCCGGATGTGGGAATAACCGTGCATGCTGTCAGCAGGGTCGGGACAATGAAAGCACTGACATAGGCCTGCACCGGACGTCCGGTGACATTGGACATGGGTCTGAACATCGGGATAACGATAGCACAGGATGCCAGAAAGCCCACCGGAATCGCCAGGACATAGCCAATGATGGCTACGGCAACCAGGTCATACCTGGGTCCGGTCAGCCGGACCAGGGCTTTGGCAAACTCTGCGATACCTCCGGATTCATTGAGATACTGACAGAAGGTAAATGCAAAGAGCATCAGAATACCTGTTGCCACTAGAATGGAACCAAAGGCGCTGTTTAAGGTTCCTGCAATGGAACCGATCGGAACCCGGCCGATCACAGCTGCAACGATCGCGCCGACAAACAGGCAGAATGACGGATTAAACCTTTTGGACATGATCATCACGATGATCACGGCCAGAGACACGATAAAAGCCAGTAACAGATATGCATTACCCACGAATTCTTCCTCCTCTTCTTTCTCATTTTTTTGTTTTATCCGATCGCCCCGGCGGCGCGGAAGCCGTCTATCTCTTCCCGGGAATAACCCAGCGAAGCAAGCACCTGCACATTGTGCTGGCCAAGGCCCGGCGCATGGGTCTGGCAGGCGGCTGCATTGTCATCAAACCGGACCGGACTCACCGGCAGCATAAACCGGCTGCCATTAGCATTTGTATATGGCTCCACATAATGATTGGCGATGGCCTGCTTATCTGAGGCCGCCTCGTGATAGTGGCCGGCCCGCTCAAAGGCGATATCCGCCGCATTCAGCCGCTCAGCCCAGACGCTGCTCTCCCGCTTCAGGAAGGCATCCTCGATGATCCTGCAGAGGGTCCGGCTGTTGTCCGGCTCCTTTGCGGCAAGCAGGGTGCTGAACCTGGGATCATCGATGATATCCGTCAGCTCAAGGGCCTGGCAAAAAGCCTTCCAGTAGCGTTCAAAATCAAGGATCGTCAGGGTGATCCATTCGCCATCACTGCATTTGTAGGTATTGGCCAGAGGCGATGACGGCAGATAGCGGTCCTTAGGCCACTGATCGCCATACTGGGTGCTGATGACCATCAGACCGTTGACCCAGATGGCAGTGCCATATAGCGAAACCTCCACCTTCCCGCCCTGACCGCTTTTCCCGGCCCTTCTCAGGGCGCCCAGTACGCCGCCCAGAAGGACCAGGCCGGCGATATGGTCGCCGACGCCGTAGGGTGCCGTGACCGGCGGGTGGCCGATCGGCGGCATGTCCACAAGCATGCCGCTTCTGGACCAGAAAGAGACCACATCATAACCCGGCCGGGCTGCCTCAGGACCCAAAGTGCCATAGCCTGAAATATGTCCCCAGACCAGACCCGGAAATTCTGCGGAAAGGCTTTCATAATCCAGCCCCAGCTTCTTCAGGGACGCCAGCCTGACATTGCTGATAAAGATGTCCGCTGTCGCCAGAAGTCTCCTCATGATCTTCCTGCCTTCCGGATGCTTCAGATCGATCGTTACTCCCCTTTTATTACCGTTTTCCAGCTCCCAGATCGGATTTTCATCCTCTGCCGCCGGCACCCCCATCTGGTCACCGAACTTTCGCATCGGATCTCCCCGAAAATCCTCTACCTTGATCACATCCGCTCCCCAGTCAGCCAGCATACGCCCGGCCGCAGGCGCTGCTACATAGGTCGTCAGGTCAACTACCCTGATGCCTTTAAGATAATCGCATCTCACCCTTATTCCTCCTTCCGGTCACCGATCACTTCACGGGCAATGACGATCTTCTGGATCTCTGAAGTCCCTTCATAGATCCTGAGGATCCTGGCATCTCTGTACATCCGCTCGATCGCATAATCCTTCATATAACCATAGCCTCCATGGATCTGCAGGGCCAGATCACAGACGTAGTTTGCTGTCTCTGAAGCGTAATATTTTGCCATCGCCGCAGCCTTTGCCGCATTTTTCCCCTTCATTCGTAGGTCAGCCGCCTGCAGGGTCAGGAGCTTTGCAGCCTCTATGCGGGTCGCCATATCTGCGATATACCAGCTAATACCCTGATTTTTACAGATAGGCCTGCCAAACTGGACACGCGCCTTAGAATAGCTGATTGCCTCCTCAAAAGCACCCTGAGCCAGACCAAATGCCTGGGCTGCGATACCGATACGGCCGCCGTCAAGGCCGCTCATGGCAATCTTGAAACCATCGCCGATCTTACCCATGATACAGCTTTCCGGCACTCTGCAGTCATCAAGGACCAGCTCGGAAACTGCAGCACCATTCATACCCATCTTG
>CAMOVS010000285.1 GCA_946627575.1 uncultured Lachnospiraceae bacterium | reverse complement strand
GTGCAGCGCCATATGGATCCGAAAGGAGGAATCCCGGTCCATGGCAGCCTGCTCTTCATCAGAAAGCCTGTAGGGATCCTCAGGGTCAATGGTGGGGAAGTTGGTATCGATCAGGGGATATTCTTTGCCCTCAATCCGGATGACACCCCTTTCATAATCGATCTTATCAAGGAGCAGCCGCTTCTCCATACAGAATTCAGGCCGCCTCTTGATGACACGCCCTTCCAGCTTAAATTGAATAATAGCGATGGCCTTGTGCATTTTCATATTCAAGGACACTTCCCTGGGGTCCAGGTCGTCGACTGCATGGATATCAAAGCAGGAGCAGGGGTCATCTCTATAGATATTCATGGCAAGGCTTGCCAGAGGAATCAGGTTAATGCCATAGCCATTTTCCAGAACATCCAGATTATTGTAGCGGGCACAAAGGCGGATGACGTTGGCCACACAGGCTCCCTGGCCGGAGGCAGCGCCCATCCAGACCAGATCGTGATTGCCCCATTGGATATCGACAGCATCATGATTCATCAGATAGTCCATGATGATGTGGGGCCCCGGCCCACGGTCAAAGACATCGCCCACCACATGAAGACGGGTTACGGTCAGGCGGGTAATGACATCTGCCATAGCCACGATAAACTCTTTGGCCCGGCCGATCCGGATGATGGTATCAAAGATCTCATTATAGTAATCTTCTTTCTGGACAACCCGGTTGTTCTCACTGAGGAGTTCCTCAAGGATATAGGCAAAGTCTTTGGGCAGAGAAGACCGGAGCCTCTGACGGGTATATTTGGCGGAACTCTCCTTACAGACCTCGATCAGGCGGTAGAGGGAAACCTTGTACCAGTCCTGGAGATCCTCATCAGATAGTTCCGCCTGCATGGTGCGGATCTTGGGCTCAGGATAATAGACCAGAGCCGCCAGGCTCTTTTTCTCCCTGGCACTTAAAGTATTACCGAAAACATCTTCGATCTTATTGCGGACAGCGCCGGAACCGGTACGCATCACATGGAGAAACTGTTCATACTCCCCATGGACATCAGAGACAAAGTGTTCTGTCTCCTTAGGCAGGTTCAGCCTGGCCTTAAGATTGATAATCTCCGTAGAGGCACTGGCTATATTGGGGTACCTGGACGATAAAAGCTTCAAAAACTTCAGATTGTTTTCAGACATAAGCTTCCTCCTGATAGAAATGACTAATTCTATGATGTATAAGCATGGTTGATATATAAGCAAAGCAATTTCTGGAATCGCTAAAATACAAAAGCAGGGAATCTCATCCCTGCTTTTAGTATATCATGTTCCTTATGAAAATAGAAGAATGGCATTAAAGCAAATGACTTCTCAGGTCTTCCGGGCTCTTGGCGCTCAGATAGGACGGAGCAATATCAAAGACGGTTTTCGCGCCGCTTGTTCCTTCCTGATTGAGACGGTAGGCTGCCCTTGCATAAGCTGCCAGAACGCTTCCCGTGAACTCGGGGTTGGAATCCAGCTTGAGATTGTACTCAATGATGCTCTGGTTTTCCTTATTCCATCCGTTGACTCCGCTCCGGATGACAAATCCCCCGTGGGGAAGTCCGGCATGATCCCTGTCCAGCTCTTCCTGGCTGATAAAGTGAACCGTGGTATCATAATCTGCAAAATAGTTGGGCATGGTCTTGATCTCATGCTCGATGGCCGCCTGATCTGCGCCCTCTTCTGCTACAACAAAACACTCTCTGGTGTGCATCTGCCGCGTGGTAAAGGTCGGATTCTTACCGGCCCGAACCTGGTCTACCGAAGCTTCCACAGGGATGGTATACTGTCTGGCATCCTTAACACCCTCAATCCGCCTGATGGCGTCAGAATGTCCCTGGCTGACTCCTCTTCCCCAGAAGGTATAATGATTGCCTTCGGGAAGCACAGCGTCAGATATCATACGAAGAAGGGAGAACATACCAGGATCCCAGCCGACTGAAATGATTCCAACCTTGCCGGATGCTTTGGCTGCCGCGTCCACATTGGCAAAATGCTCGGGAATCCTTGCATGGGTATCGAAACTGTCCACCACATTAAAAAGCTTTGCAGCTTCCGGAGTCTGCTCCGGCAGGTCGGTAGCACTGCCGCCGCAGAGCACCAGCACATCGATTTTATCCGCGAAGTCTGCCAGGTCAGATACCGGGTAGACCCCGGCTTTCGGGTCACGGATCTTCACCGATGCAGGATCTCTTCTGGTAAATACTGCCACAAGCTCCAGGTCATCATTCTGCTGAATCGCGCTCTCCACGCCCTTTGCCAGATTGCCATAACCTGAAATACCGATCTTAATACTCATAGTGTCTCCTTTCATAGCTTGATCAGCTCTGGTCCTTAAGGACAATGATTCGTCCTCTGCTTCTCCCTCTATTTTTCAGCGCTTTTTTCCTTATTTTTTTCTGTCTGATAGTGATCTTTGATCTTCTTCAGCTCACCAAAATATTTATCATGGCTCTCATGGAAGTTATCAAGATATTTCTTATTGTTGGAATGGTGAAGGTTATGAATGTACTGGTGCTCCTGACCAATGATGCTGGTATCATTCATACTGATAATGAATACGGCCAAGTCAGAACACTGGTCGGATATTCTTTCCAGGCTGTTCAGCATATTTTCATACTGAATACCCGTATAGATATCGCACTCGCCCCGGCTCATCCGCCGGATATGATGGGCCTTGAGAGCCTCGATCATGGAATCAATAACCTCCTCCAAAGGCTCTACCTTATCTGCCTGATCAGGATCATTCTGATCGTATGCCTTCTGAGTAATCTCCAGAATCTCCCGAACCGCATCGACGGCGACATGGAACTCGGCATCCGCCTTGTCGGACAGCTCACCACCGTTGCTCCTAAGGTTCTCCATAGCCGTCAACAGATTCATGGCATGGTCGCCGATCCTCTCAAAGGAACTCAGGGCTT
>CAMOVS010000284.1 GCA_946627575.1 uncultured Lachnospiraceae bacterium | reverse complement strand
CTTCATGGATCACAAGCAACATTATGCATTTTTCTTAATACATATGATATTACATATTTAATCCTATTATGAATCTTCTGCCCATTTCTAATCTTTGCTTCCATTATAATCTCACATAAGTTGCATGTCAATTTGAAGCCAGAATCAGAAGCAAATAAAAAAGGAGCTTGGCAATTATGATCTGCTCATTCCTGGATGAGTGAAAAAACCATTACTGCTTCAGCCCCCATTTCGTACCATAATCTTTAATGATACCCGACTTTAACCTCTGGATTCTTTGATAATATTACTGCAAGCAATTTCTTAAGCTCCTCATCATCTTTGCCTTTAAGCTTAAGATTGCAGACAACCTTTGTTCCACCGCCCCGGATGTCAGCCTTTAATTGCCTCTTATCCTCCGCAAAGTTTGTCTTATGAATATATTGATAGACTTTTGTTATCTCATCATATCGAACAATGGATCCCACATTTTTTCCGAAAATATATTCTTGACCTGTTTTTACTTTATCCCCGCATAAGGGCAGAGAATTCTGATAATCATTGAGCATCCGATCCAACCGGTTTACATCTTTTTCCCGTTGAATAATCCGTCCGATCTGAGACAAAGTAAAAAGTGGCTTCACTGAAAAAAGAAGCCCTATGATGGCCAGTAACACCATGCCGCCCACGGGAAGATCCTCACCTCTGAGTCCTGGTCCCAAGAGCATAAGAAGCAGTAACAGTCCCATGAGAATCGTACCCAGGTATGCTGTCCATTTGGGTGACAGATACCTCTTTAAATCTTTTTCTGTTGCTTCCATAAGTACCTCCTTTAATACTATAACACGCCCGCTGCAATTAGTTCGTCCAGAGATCTCGGTCGGTAATCCATATAGACCATCATGGCTCCTGCGTTGCCCATACGGCAGATATCCTCCCGGACATAGAGATTCTTTAGGAGTCTTTTGGCGTTCTCTGCAATATTCCACTCATAGGATCTGTGGACATGACCATAGAGATGGTATCCGCCAAAGTAATGGTCCCTGAAGGCAAAGATCGGATAATGGCTGAGAACCACATGCCTGTCCTGATCCAGAATCTCCCGGTAGTCTGCCACATCTTCAAAGAGATGTCTAACCTTTTCAATGACAGAAGGGTCATCGTGGTTGCCCTTAATCAGGCTTTTATGACCTTGAAGTCTGTTCAGGATCTCAGCCCAGCGGCCGGGACCGCCAGTACAGAAGTCTCCCAGAATCCAGGTTCGGTCTTCCGGGTCTGTGACGACAGAGTTCCAGTTCTCTATTATCTTCTCGTTCATCTCTTCCAGACTGTCGAAGGGACGGTTGTCGTAAGCGATGATACTTTCATGATCAAAATGAAGGTCGGCAATATACCGGATCATGACTGGCCTCCTTTGTGATTGCCGGTTTACTCTTTCTGCGACAGATTAGTATATTATGATGTTGGGGTCTTTATCAACTCTGTCCCTGATAATCTACAGGGCTGCTTCCAGCAGCTGCCTGGTATATTCTTCCCTGGGATGGTCATAGACCTCGGTGACCTCTCCCTGTTCCACAATCCGCCCCTTCTTCATGACCAGAACCCTGTCGCAGAGCTGGTAGACCACATTCAGGTCATGGGATATGAAGAGATAGCTTAAGTCCAGATCATCCCGGAGCTGGCCCAGGAGCTTAAGGATCTGGGCCTGGATGGTCACGTCCAGGGCGCTGACCGGCTCGTCCAGGATCAGAAAACGGGGTCTCTGAATCAAGGCTGCCGCGATGCAGACTCTCTGCTTCTGGCCGCCGGATAATTCGGCCGGCTTTGCCGTCCACAGATCTTTAGGTAGCTCTACCCTCTCCAGCATATCGTGGACTCTTCTTTTACGTTCTTCCTTGTCATACTTGCCAAAGATCCTCAGAGGTTCTTCTACCGCCCACTCTGCCGTATAGGCAGGGTTTAAAGAACTGTGGGAATCCTGAAAGACAATCTGGGGTCTTTTGGTATGATGGATGATGCGTCCTTTTTCCAGGTCCAGCAGGCCAAGGATCATCCGGGTCAGGGTTGTTTTACCTGTTCCGCTTTCTCCTACAAGGCCCATGATCTCTCCATGGCGAATGACGAAGTCGACATCATGGATGACTCTATGATATCCATTTTTTCGGGCCAGGAGACCTCTTTCCCGGTATCCGCCGGACACATGCTGTACTTCCAGAACCAGCTCACTGCCCTGGGTGTTCATTTCTTCTATCTTAATTTCACTCATTTTCTTTCCCGCTTCCTGCTGGGTATGGCCTCAATCAGCTTCCGGGTATAGGGATGCTGAGGATTCCGATAGACCTCAACGGTCAATCCGCTTTCCACCAGCTTGCCTCTCTGCATGACAGCAACCCTGGAGCAGAGTTTGCGGACGACATTCAGGTTATGGGAGATAAAAAGCATGGTCATCTTCCTCTCCCGGTTCAGTCTTTTTAATAATTCCAGAATCTGGGCCTGGATGGTAACATCCAGGGCAGTCGTCGGTTCGTCCAGCAAAAGGAGGCTGGGTTCGCTGACCACGGCCGCTGCAATCATAGCCCGCTGAAGCATACCGCCGGAAAGCTCATGAGGATAACTATCATAGACTTTTTCCGGATCATTCAGATCGACCGCTGCCATGGCTTCCAGTGCTTTTCTTTTCCTTTCAGCAGGACTCAGATTGCTGTGAATAAGCAGAACCTCCCCTACCTGGTCTCCTACCTTCATGAGAGGATCCATGGATATCATCGGCTCCTGAAAGACAACACCGATCTTATTCCCCAGGATCTTACGGAGCTGCTTTCGCTCCACATTAAGCATATCTTCTCCATCGAGAAGAATGGATCCGGAACAGACACACTGCTTTTTGGGCAGGAGTCCTGCGATACTCATGGCCGTAACGGTCTTGCCGCTGCCGGATTCTCCCACCAGGCCCATGA
>CAMOVS010000283.1 GCA_946627575.1 uncultured Lachnospiraceae bacterium | reverse complement strand
CCGAAACCCGGGCGCCCACCAGGCGGCAGGGCCGCCAATGTAAAACCTTCGGCAACCAGGCGGTTCCCAAAGGTTGGATTATCGTGGCCGCAGGCAACCCCCCCGAATACAACCGAAGCGTTCATGAACTGGATTTCGTCACTCTGGACAGGGTCCGCCGTATGGATGTGGACGCCGATCTGCCGGTTTTTCGGGAATACGCCAGAGAGAAGGGCCTTCACCCCTTCATATTAAGCTATCTGGAGCTGCGTCCCGGCAATTTTTATCAGACGGAAAATGACGTGGACGGTATTCGCTTTGTCACAGCCAGAGGCTGGGAAGACCTCAGCTGCCTGGTCCGGGTCTACGAAAACCTGGACCTTCCGGTTACGGAATCCGTGATCGAACAGTTCCTCCAGCACCCGGACGTGGCGATGGATGTGGCGGCTTATTATGACCTTTATCAGAAATACCGGGATGAGTATGATATCAGCCGGATCCTGGAAGGCCAGGTTTCGTCCGGTATCTATGCCCGGCTCTTCCGGGCTTCCTTCGACGAGCGTCTCAGCTGCATAGAACTGCTGACGGACGGACTTCACAGCTTTTTTGCCCGGGCTTTGAGAGAATGCGACCTGACACAGGACAGTTATGGTTTCCTGAAGGCATACCGGGAAGGTCTTAGGGGCAGGTCTGCGGACGATGGCCTCTATCGTACTCTTCTGGAGGCCCGAAGAGAGACCGGCAGGCAAAAAGAAAAAACCGGTCTGCAGACGGACCGGGAGGCTGCATACGAGGCCGATCTTATTACCCTGCTTTCAGGATGGGCCCCGGAAGAAGGCCTTACTCCCAAAGATGCCTTCTTGACGGTCAAAGGCTCTTTCGATCTGCATCGGGAAAAGGAAAAAGAAGCTGTCACAGCCGCTTCCCAGGCCCTGACCCAGGCCTTTGCCTTTATGGAACATGCTTTCCAGCAAGGGGAAGAGATGGTAGTCTTTGTAACCGAACTTACCATGGATCCCCTGGCATCCCGCTTCATCACAGAGAACGGCTGTGAACCATATTTCCGTTATAATCAGGCTCTCCACATAGGCAGCCGCAGAGCCTCCCTGATCGCGGACATTAAAAAAGATGCCATCTATCAAGAGGCATCTTCCTGGGAATTCTAACCCGGCACAAATCCAGGTGCAGGACAGCGGTCCATACAAGCCGCAGTCCTGATCCACCAGGATCATCCGTCATGTAATCGACGATTCTTCTGTTGTCATATTAGAATGATCAAGACTGACCGTGAAAGACAGGACGTTCCAATTTCCCTTGCTGGATATCTCCACGTCACCGCCGTGAAAAACAGCAATTTCCCGGACTATACTAAGCCCAATCCCATATCCCTTATCTCTTTTTCTGGATTTATCAGCCTTGTAAAAAGCATCCCAGATGTATTTCAGGTCCTTCTGGTCAATGCTATCTCCTTCGTTGGATACGCTAAATCGGTAATGCTCTTTTTCCCGCTTTCCCAAAAGACGTATTACGCCATCTTCTTTTCCATGCTTAACAGCATTCTCCATCAGATTATAAACCGCACGCTCAATCAGCCCTTGATCCACCATAATATGGGCTATGTCATAGTCGACCAATACAGTCCGTGACGGATGGATGTTCTTCAGGCGTCTTACAAAATCCCGGAACAGGTCTCCGGTATCAATCATCTCCATCCGGTAATAATCCTTCCGGTCTCTGATCGCAAAAAACTCAAGCATATCCTCCGACATCTTAGTCAGCCTGTCGCACTCATCAACGATAATTTCGACATACTGGCTTACCCGGTCCTCCGTCGGATAAAAGGCTGCCAGGCTCTCGGAGTAACCCTTGATCACCGTCACGGGCGTGCGGATATCATGGGTAAGATTGCGCACCAGATTCTCTCTGCGTTCAAGTTCCGTCTGCATGCGGTCGATGCTTTCCCTCAGTTCATCCGACATCCGGTCGATGGATTCTGCCAGCCTGCCCAGCTCATCCTTGCTGTGAAAATCCACTTTCTCGTCGAACTCCAGCCGGGACATCTTCTCTGTAATCCGGCTCATATCACTTAGCTTCCGGTTCATCCGCCTTTTCATGATATACCAGACCAGAGAGGCCAAAAGGCCTATTACAATCACAGCCATAATAAAGGCTGCCAATATCCTGTTACGCATATTGCTCATAGTGCCGGCAACAATGATCGACAGCCAGGTCAATTGTATAGACATGATCCTCCTCTTCCGGCCATATGACAATCATCGCAGCCTGTCCGGCCGCCCCGCTTCCATTCGGGCTTCCGTCAGGGCTGCTGGCGGCTTATGGTTCCATCAAAATAGTAACCCACTCCCCTTACCGTCCGAATATAACCGCTGGAACTGCCCAGAGACCGGCGCAGCATCTTAATATGAGTATCAACGGTACGATCATTTCCATCGTACTCCACTCCCCATATGCGCTCGATAATGGCTTCCCTGGGAAGAACAATCCCGCTGTTATCCATGAGCAGCTTAAGAAGTTCATATTCTTTAATAGTAAGAGAGAGCTCTTGATCTCCCAGATACACTTTGTGGGATACCGGACGGATCCGGATATCACCGCAGACATAATCCAGTTCTTCCTCACCCACTCTCTCACGAACCAGGCGGCCGGCTCTTTCCAGCAAAACAGCACGGCTGAAGGGTTTGGATACAAAGTCATCCGCACCGGCTCTCAAAGCTTTAAGCTCGCTTTGCTCATCCCCCAGAGCTGTCAAAACAAGAATCTTCGTATCAAAACGATTGTGAACGTATTCCAGGATATCCCATCCATCCAGGCCAGGCATCATGACATCCAGAATCACCAGTTTAATATCCCGGATCTTTTGCAGATAACTGATCACTTCATGTCCGTCATACGCTGCCAGAACCTGATAGTTCTCCATCTCGAATATATCGCGGAGCATCT
>CAMOVS010000282.1 GCA_946627575.1 uncultured Lachnospiraceae bacterium | reverse complement strand
CTCCCATGGTAGCTACGTACTGGGTCTTGGTATCTGTATATCGGTCATGGCTGAGGGCATTTTCTATTGCTTCTTTATGGACTTCATCCATATCAGTGTGGTAAAGCGAGCATTCCTCCGTCACCACATCATTGATCAGCCAGACTGTATTATAGGCATTGGTTATGGTTGCGATCACTGCATCATTAATCGCGTTATTCTCTTCACGCTCTTCATGTTTGTCCGTAATATCCGAGATAAAAACCACATAGATCCCGCCATATTGTTTTGTCTCTGTATAGTGTCCGTAATCATCCACCCAGCGTACCTGACCGTCCTTTCGGATGATACGGTACTCAACATAGTCCATGTGGTCATCGCTGCTGTCTATCTGATTGATGATAGACACGGCTATATGAGCATAATCCTCCGGATGGACCATGCCCTTAAAAGTATATCCGGTATGGTTCTTAAATTCTTCCAGAGAATCGCAGCCATAGATCTGCCATGCCGCTTTATTGGCATAAATCAGCTCTTCCGCATTTCCCGCCTTATAGATGAAGAAGCCTCCGGGCATATGTCCGCCGATCTCTGAAATGACGGACAACGTCTCTTCATTCAATTCAAATCGTTTATTCAACATCTTGACGGCCTCCTTATCTAAGATTGTTACAATATTATGATGTAAAGGTCAAAAGCTATCACGGACCTAATTCACGAGCGAGTCATGAATCAAATCATTTATTAAATAGAAAGAGATACAGTGGACTCAAAACTCCGTATCCAGGGCAATCTGCAGCTTATAATCCGGATAAGCTTCCTGGATCTTACGGCAGACCTCCTTAAGCACTGCGCGGCGATCCTCTGCGTCAAAGCTCACCACCACATCCAGACGCATGGTCCTGGCATCACGATCTATATAGAAACCGTGCATCTGAAGGATGTAGGGATTCTCGCTCAGTATTTTCCTTACATGCTCCCGGATACCCGCTGCTTCCTGGTCTCTGGTATTGACAGAATAGATGCCGATCGCGGTCAGGATTACATTGTGCTTCCGGTAGACATCCATAGTCACCTGGCGAATCAGGGGATCGATCTCATCGGCCGACAAGGTATCGGGGATCTCGATATGGACAGAACCATTGAAAGCATCCGGCCCGTAATTATGAAGGATCAGGTCATAAGCACCGCTGATCTGCGGGTGACTGATCACAGTCTCCTTGATATCCCGGGCAAGCTGGGCATCCGCCTTCTCCCCGAGAATCTTGGACAGGGTCTCCCCAAGCATCTCTATGCCGGACTTAATGATTACGATAGCAATGATGGCACCCAGCCAGGCCTCCAGAGAGACATGGAATAAAAGATAGATAGCCGCTGCCAGCAGGGTGGAGGCAGAAATGACGGAATCCAAAGTCGCATCCTCCCCGGAATTAATCAGGGAATCCGAATTCACCCGGACGCCAACTCCCTTCACATAACGGCCCAGAACAATCTTTACCAGGACGGCCACCGCCACGATAATCAGGGACACCGTGCTGTAATCCGGCTGATCCGGATGGATAATCTTCTTAACGGACTCGATAAAAGCCGTGATCCCTGCATACAAAACCAGCAAAGAAATGACCATGGCACTCAGGTACTCGATCCGACCATAGCCAAAAGGATGCTTCCGGTCCGGATCCTTGCCCGCCAGCCTGGTTCCTACAATGGTAATCACCGAGCTGGCTGCATCGGATATATTATTCACGGCATCCATCACGATGGCGATGGAATTGGAAGTCAATCCTATCACCGCCTTAAATGCCGCCAGGAATACATTGGCCAGGATCCCTATGATGCTGGTTTTGATAATAATCTTATCTCTCCCAGGCTGATTGCCCTGGGACTCCTCCATAATCTCTTTTGTCATCGTCTTTTTCCTCTTTCTTCTATTGTGAAAAATGGCGGATTAACTCACGACTGAAATCACGAGAATGCTCAGGCCATCTTTTCAATATTGCCTTCTGCTATATCTTATAATCAATGCATTCGAAGCAAAAACCATCACATTGTATCAATGCATTCAAAGCAAAAACCATCACATTTTTTTAATCAGTGCTGTTTTGCGATAGAATAAACAAGACCGGATACTGATTCATCCATTCCCTGCAAAAGTCCACATGCTTCGTGATCTCAAGGCCCCGGAAGGCAGCTTTACTATCACGGCAAATATCAAAAAAGCTCTTTATCATCGTCATATTAAGAGTCTTTCCAAAGCGGCTGGGACGGGTAAAAAGCGCGACTGAATTATCCGTATTGTTGACGAGATCATATATTAATTCCGTCTTATCAACATAATATGATCCACTTTCCCGCAATGAATCAAAATCTTCTCTGCCAACTCCTATTTTTATAGCCATAGCCCGCCCTCCTTTCTTCTTCAGACTTTAATGAGATTTTTATAATTATTATCATAGTAGCATTTTTCTTTTCTTTCTACAAGACTCTTGTAGCCTGCCAGACCCTGCTCTTCAGAAGGCAAAAAGCTATCCGGCAGACATTAGAGAAGATCTCAGAAAAAGGCTGTCCTGCAGACAGCAGAGAGGATCCCATATAAGAGGATCCCATATAACAGGAAAGGGACTGTCACAGCCAATTACTTTTTGCGTCAAAATACCCTTCCTATTTTGTCATTTTATAAGAAAACCTGACTACGCAAAGCACAGCCAGGAAAAATAACTCACATTATACTTTTTTCAATCACTCTCTGGTTGGAAAGCTTATATAATTTCTCTCCGTCTTTTAAATGATCATGGTGTACGGCAGCTATGTTCCCAGTGGCACGTTCACCTAAATCTGAGCTAATGTTTATCATCGAAGCAAACAGTCGTTTTTATTACCTCCAGAATGCTGAAGTGAAAATTGAATTCCACTCTTTTTGCAGCATCAGTCAGTGTTAATTGAATTAAACTATATTTGATGGTATGA
>CAMOVS010000281.1 GCA_946627575.1 uncultured Lachnospiraceae bacterium | reverse complement strand
ATGGAATATTGACCGCCATCCGGTGCCGGCATCCGGCTATATGGAAAGAAGGAATAATATATGGAATTTACATTTTATACTGCCAATAAAATAGTATTTAAGCAAAATGCCATCGAGGAAGTCGGAGTCAATGTAAAAGGGCTTGGAAAGAAATTCCTCATCGTGGTAGATCCTTTCTTTGCGGATTCCAAGGCTATGAAGAGCGTGAAGAAGCAGTTGGAGGATATCGGTGCTTCCTTTATTGTGTTCAAAGATGTGACTGGGGAGCCCACGGTGGATATGGTAGATGAGGTGGCAGATCTTGTCGTAGCTGAAGGCTGTGATGCTGTTATTTCCCTGGGAGGCGGCAGCAGCATCGACGTAGGTAAGGCTACGGCTGCACTGATCACCAACGGAACACCTTCTGTTGACTATCTGGAAGTGGTTGGCAAAGGCAAGAAGGTTGTGAACGAGCCGGTTCCCTTTATTGCTATTCCTACTACGGCAGGTACCGGAAGCGAAGTAACCAAGAATGCAGTGCTGGGATCTAAAACCCAGGGATTTAAGAGGTCCATGAGAGATGATAAGATGGTTGCTACCATCACCATCGTAGATCCCCTTCTGACGGTCGGATGTCCTCCCCGAGTAACCGCCAGCTCCGGAATTGACGCTATGACTCATCTGATCGAAGCCTACACTACATTGCATCCGAAGCCCATCAGTGATGGCCTGGCCCTTAAGGGCATTGAGCTGGCCGGCAAGTACCTCAAGAGGGCTTTCGAGGATGGAAATGATATCGAAGCCAGAGAAGGCATGAGTGCAGCCGCACTGATCGGAGGCATGGCATTTGCTAATTCCGGCCTGGGCGCAGCCCATGGCTTTGGTATGTCGGTTGGTATCCGCTATCATCTGCCCCACGGCGTAGCCTGTGGAATTGCCCTTCCGCATGTAGTTCGTCTCAATGCCAAAGCCTGTCCTGAGAAAATGGATAAGATCGGCGAAGCCTTGACCGGGAAAAAGTTTGACAAACCGGGCGAAGGTTGTGAAGCAGCGATCCAGTTCCTCTTTGATCTTAATAAGGCCATCGGCATCGAGCCGGATTATAAGTTCCTGAATGTGCCGGAAGAAGAGATCCCGGAAGTAGCTCTGGGAAGCAGGGGAACCAGTATGAAGAACAATCCGGTCCAGCTGACCGATGAAGAGCTGATCGCTTTCATGAGGGAGATTATCTAATTATCAGGGAAAACGATCATAATAACCCTACGGCAAACAGTATATGTACTAATTCTGAAATTTCCTAAGTAAAAAGATCCTAAGAAAAACCGCCTTCTGTGAACGGCAATTAAAGCCGGAACAGCAGGCGGTTTTTTATTCATAGTTTACAAGTTCTTATTTTCAGATGGCAGACTATCGATGATCTGGCTGGCCGTAGCGCGGTCGGTAACCAGCCTGTTAATATAACCACCACGGATGGCAGCCAGGATAGGGGTGACCTTCTGCGCTCCATAGCTTACACAGATCCGCATAGGAACTTTCTTAAGATCCTCGGTAGATATCCCGGTAACACGGTCTTCCAGTTCGTGATCTACGATATTTCCCTGATCATCCAGAAAGCGGAAGCAGATATCACATACAGCAGATTTCCTCTTCAGCGATCTATATTCATTTTCATCGATATAACCTTCCCTGACCAGAATATCGCCTCTGTCCACGGTGCCGACGGCAACGATAATGGCATCCAGTTTCTTATATAAGGCAAGAATGGATTGAAAGGTTTTCTCCTGCTCCAGCATCTCTTTCAGCTTTTTGCTCTCCAGAATGTTAGGCATATAGAGGTTATAGATCTGTCCTCCGAAGCTGTTAGCAAAGTTAATGGTGATTTCCTCAGCCTTGTAGGCAATGTTATGAATGTTAGCCCCGCCGCCAAGCTGGACAACGTTGATATCCTTCGGCGTGGATGGAACAGGCTGGGCAAAGGCTCTGGCAAGGGTATTACCATAGTTAATTCCTACATAGATACCATCATAAAGAAGTTTATCGATGTAAGAAATGAACTGCCGGTTAAAAGCCGGGGTTTCACCGTCTTCTTCAATCACAACGGCATCCTCCAGTCCCAGCAGGGAGATCAGCTTCTGCTCCAGCTCCAGATCAGAACCATCATAGCCATTGATGCGGATCTCAACGATACCCTCTTCTCGGGCTTTTTTCAAGAATACATTAACAGTCTTCCGGGAAATCCCCCAGATCTTAGCAATCTCTGCCTGTGTATAGCCAAGAACATAATAATAATGTGCAATTTTAATCAGGTTTTTCCTGCGTTCATCCATAGTAACTTTCCGCCATTCGGCTTACGCCGGATTGATAATTCCGGAAAAGAGCCGGAATAAAACGTTATACGTAATATAAAAAGAATTGTCTATTGAAGATTATAAGAGGAAGCCAAAGAATTGTCAATGATTTAACGAGCCGTGTGGCAGAGGGCTTCCTGCTGCTTTTTTACAGCAGGTTGTTAGCGTATGAGAATGGTGCTGGTTAGTAGCTTTAGCCGGTTGTGTGAAGGGGTATGTTGGGAGGTAGGCGGAAGAATAGGCAGATGTAGGCCTAAGGAAGGAAATGAGGAACCAGGCCTACCATGAAGGAGCGGGAGCAGAGATAGATGTAGGCCTGAGAGAGGAAAAGGGGACTCAGGCCTACCGGAGGTAGGGAGAAGAAGGGGCAGAGGTAGGCCTAAGGAAGGAAAAGGGGACTCAGGCCTACCGGAGGTAGGGAGAAGAAGGGGCAGAGGTAGGCCTAAGGGAGGAAAAGAGGAATCAGGCCTACCGGAGGTAGGGAGAAGGGGGTGCAGGTGTAGGCCTAAGAGAGGAAAAGAGGAATCAGGCCTACCGGAGGTAGGGAGAAGGGGGTGCAGGTGTAGGCCTAAGAGAGGAAAAGAGGAATCAGGCCTACCGGAGGTAGGGAGAAGGGGGTGCAGGTGTAG
>CAMOVS010000280.1 GCA_946627575.1 uncultured Lachnospiraceae bacterium | reverse complement strand
ATCATAGAGGATTGGATCAGGTTTGTATAAACACCCAAATATTAATCGCTTACGACATACAGAAAAAAATCTGCTGACAACATTTAAAAAATCCAGTCTGCTTCTGCAGGACTGGATTTTTCAATGTATGATGTGCTGTGTGGCCGGGACATGATCGGTACATGGCGGACAAGTAACGGGAGCAGGAAAATTCTGAAACGAAAAACATAAAACGAAATATTTTTGTAATAATTTTGAAAGCAAATATGCACGAAGAAGCGGACCGTGCAGAGGCCATGGTGGAGGAAAAGAAGGGTTGTAAGCGCTTACAGGTTCTGCTTATGATGTGAAAAGTGCTTAATTTGATGCAAATACGGTAATATTTATTTAAATATTACATACAAATCGTAAAATCTACTTGTTAAATTTGTTACAGGTAGAGTATACTTAATACTGGTCGATAACAGAAAAAGCAAAAAAGGAATTAGAAAGACAGTCGGCTGAAGCTCAGGCCGGCATACATGACAGATAAATAGGAGACAGATATGCACCGTTTCAGCAAGAGAATCAGATTCATAGGGATCTTTATCATCATGCTGGCCATTATGCTGCAGAGCACGGTCCCGGCCATGGCAGCCGGAACTGTCTCTTCCAATAAATGCGGTGCCCATGTGACATACAGCATTTCGGGCAGCGTACTGACCATCAAAGGCTCCGGAGCCATGTATGACTATTCAGCGGATACCATTCCCTGGCTTTCCAAAAAGGACAAGATCACATCCATCCGTGTCGAGGACGGTGTGACAGTCATCGGTTCCTACGCCTTCTCCAGATGCAAATATGTGAACCAGGTCAGGATCCCTTCCTCGGTCTCACAGATCCGCACCAAGGCATTCTCCTACTGCGATTCCCTGGAGGATGTGACCTACGCCGGGTCTGCCGCCCAGTACAACCGGATCGATATCATGGCCGGCAACTCCGAGCTGAAGGCAGCTCTCAGTACCGGCGTGGCTACCATCAGGACCTATAAAGTGTCCTCCTCTTCCATCTCATGGTCTCTTACCAACGGCACCCTTACCATCAGGGGCAAGGGCAAAATGCCCGCCTATCACTTCATGGAGGCTCCCTGGTTCGGCAAGCGCGCCGCCATTAAGAGGATCGTGGTGGGAGAAGGCATCACAGCCGTTTCCACCTATGCTTTCGCATGCTGCAGCAATGTTACATCCGTAGACCTTCCCGACAGTCTGAATGAGATCGGAGCCAGGGCCTTCTACAAGGATGTGAGCCTTGCTTCTCTTGAGCTGCCCTCCGGCCTTTCCACCATCGGCCGCATGGCTTTCCAGGACTGCACAGCTTTAAAGAGTCTGACCATCCCCTCCGGCGTCAAAAAGCTGCCCGAGTACATGTGCTGCGGCTGCAGCAGCCTTAAGGAAGTGGTCTTGCCCGGTACCATCACCGAGATCGGCTCCTCTGCCTTCTTCGGCACGGATCTTACCCAGATCTCCTACACCGGCACAAAGGCCAGATGGTCCTGCATCAGGATCGACATCAGCAACAAGAAGGACATCTCCGGCGCGAAGCTGGTCATTGTGGAACCCAGGGAAGAAGCCAAAAAGGCAGCCCCCTCCCCCGCCACTTCCATCGCCAGCGTCAAGAATGTAAAGGGCTTCAAGGCCAAGGTGACCTACAAGACATCCTCTGCCGTCGACGGCTATCAGATCCAGGTAGCAAAGGACAAGAACTTTACCAAGAGCCTTCTGACCAAGAAGGTCTTTGACAATAAGGATCCTGACAAGGTCATGGCGGCAGGCTCCAAAGGGACCTGGTATGCCAGAGTCAGGACTTTCCGTACCGTGAACGGCAAGACCGTCTATTCCGCATGGTCTGTCGTGACAAGTGTAAAACTCACCAAGTAAACCTATCAGGCATCAAAAGAAATCTCAGACATCAAAAGAAATCCTTATGAAAGGGCTGCTCTCCGGAGCAGCCCTTTCGAAATTCCGAAATACAGAGGGGACCAGGGGAATCACAGTACGGGACTCTGGCCGTCTTCATTCCACATAACTTTGCGGGGCCTTCTCCGCTTTTGTCATTCTGCCCTTCGCCTTCCCTCACTTCCTTTAATTTACACCAAGGTTTATTCAGCGTTTGCAGTCCATATATGCTAAAATGGTAGGAGAGCCGGCCCCGTCTGGGCCGTGCGGAAAGAAGGGCCTATGTATAAAAATATCTCGGTAAAAATGGTCAATCAGTCGGAAGATCTGCCCAAGGGGAGCCAGGTCGTGTCCGCGGTCATGCTTCTTCGCTGTCTGGGTCTCCAGATTCAGCCGGATGAATTTATAGACAACTTTCTGCCCCAGGGTAAGATCCGCTTCAGGGACGGGATCCTTTACGGACCGGATCCGGACTTTACCTTTGCAGGCAGTCCCTATGATCCCAAGTCCTTTGGCTGCTATCCGGGAGCCATGGTCAGGGCTCTCAACGAATGCTTCATCCAGAAGGGCATGATGTACCGGGCGGAGGACGCCACGGGGCTTCGGACCACCGAACTTCTGACCCGGGGGATCGATCAGGATATTCCTGTCCTCTACTGGGGGACGGAGGACCTGCAGCTTCCCAGGCTGGAGCTTTCCTGGACCATTAAGGAATCGGACCGCAGGGTCAACTGGTACGAAAATACCAGGTGCTGCCTGCTGACCGGCTACGGGGACGAAACATTGATCTTTGCCGTGCCCGGGACCGCCACAAGGTCCGTGGAGGTCAACAGGAAGCTGGCGGTCAAGCGCCACGCGGAGCTGGGCAAGAGGAGCGTCCTGGTATCGAGGATAGAAAGCCGCTGACAGAAGCAGTGAACACTTCCGTGCAGGGCTGCTGTCTTTTGCCGGAGGCATCAGTCAATGAGGATCTCAGTCAAGGAAAATATTTTTTTAAAGGAAGGAAGATACAGATATGATCAGAATCACCATGGAAAACGGCGGCGT
>CAMOVS010000279.1 GCA_946627575.1 uncultured Lachnospiraceae bacterium | reverse complement strand
AGATCCATGTTTTTCTTGTATTCCTTGTCAAGGGCATCTTTCGTAATGGCGGAGAAATCCGTTTTCTCAAAAAGCTCAGCATTATATGCTGACATGATGGCCTGCTTCTTCTGGGTCTTAAGATCTTCTTCATAGAATTTCTTATATTCCTTGAGGAATTCATCCTTTGTCTCATAGCCATAGGATGTACCCATATTTTCCTTGACGAATTCATCCGTCAGGGTATCGTAGGTTGTGACTAACTTCTTTTTGATGCTGTTGATGGTAACGGTAAACGTAACCTTCTTGCCGGCCACATCTTCAGCATATTCCTCCGGGAACTGAAGATCAAGGCTGACCGTTTCCCCTACCTTCTTTCCGACCAGTCCTGATTCAAAGCCTTCGATGAAGCTGCCGGAGCCGATCTCCAGATCCTGATCTTCTGCTGATCCTCCGTCAAAGGTTTTCCCCTCGATCTTCCCTTCATAGTCGATATTAACGACGTCTCCGTCTTCAACAACCTTCTTGTCGGTATCTTCATAAGAAGTAAAGGAGGAAAGCATCTGATTGATCATCTCTTTGAATTTCTCCTCCGAATACTCGTAGTCACCCTCCACTTTAAGCGCAAGGCTGTCATAGTTATCCGGGAGCTTGGCCCATTCAGCCGGATTGTAATCCAGATCTTTCATTAGATCATCAGCAGACATTTTCTCATGCTTTTTCTCCGCAGTAGTTCCTTCCGCTGCCTGATCCGTCTGAGTGCCGTTTTTTACCCCGCTTGATCCTTCAGCGGCTCCTGAGGAAGCACATCCTCCCAGAAGCAGCAAGGATAAAAAGGCTGCTGTCAGGTACAATAGTAACGATCGTTTCATGTTGCAATTACCTCCAATATGTCTTATCCTGTCTTAATTCCAGACAGAAGATTGCTCCGTGCCGGTCACTCTTACCAGACACGGAGCATATTCCTGACTGTAATGAATAATGCTCGAATATCACCTTACCATTTTCCGCCATCATTGTAAACCTTTTATAAAGAGAATTCATGAATCCTTCACAATGAAGGGGACTAGGTCCGACGGAAAAAGTATCTTGTATAAACAAGCCCCTATAATTCTTCGGATCCTCCGTCCTTGTTGACAATCTCGACTTTACAGCCGACACCATAACCTGCAAGCACTCCAAGAATCATGGCCCAGGGTATGGTAGCCATCCCGAGCAAGCCGCCAATAATACCCAGATTAACCGGAATGTCCAGAAGAGTCTGGCTGCCTCTTGTTATACGGATGTGGTCTACATTGCCTTCCTGGATCTTTTTCTTAATCTTATTTACCATATCTTCGGCAAATTCATCCGTCGTCCAGTCTGCTTTTGCCTTGTTTTCCGTTTCTGAACTGTCTTCTGTCCCTTTTGCTTCCGATGAATCATCTGCCGATTCATCTTCCCCGGCTGACCGGTAAGCATCAATATCAACTACAGTTTCATCAGGATCCACAACAGCTTCGGCTTTTGCCTGAGAAGCTTTGACAAGCTCAATCGCCTTTTCCACATCACCCTCGCTGTCGATCAAAGCCTGCTTGATCTGGCGGTAATCACCATCCGTTGCATCGAGAACCTGTTCAATCATCTCAATTGTAATATCCATATTTAATCCTCCATATGTCATGAATTATTATCTTAAAATTGCTGAACCCTTGTGGAATCATCTTCATGATCCGGCAAAACCATTGTAACACAATTGATCGATCTGTAAATCCTTCTTTCTTTCACAAATAATACAGGCTTCCATTCCTTTCCAGGGCCTCTCCTACTCATCGAACTTCTCTACCAGCAGCTGGAAAAGCTTATCCTGCTCAACCGGTTTCTTCAGGAAGGCATTCATGCCAGCCTCAAAACATTTACTCTCTGTATCCTCAAGGACATCTGCCGTAAGAGCAATGATGGGGATAGAGTCTGAATCCTCAAGTCCCGACTGACGAATCTCCCTGGCAGCGGAAAAGCCGTCTTTTATGGGCATCCTGACATCCATGAGAATCGCCTGATAATAAAAAGCCCCTCTTCGTCTATAGATATCGATGGATTCCTGTCCATCCCTGGCAATATCGCAATGGATGCCCTTAGCCGTCAACATCTTCATAATCACTTCCGAGACGATCTCATTGTCCTCAGCTATCAGAACTTTCCGGCCCATGAGCAGCTGTTCTTCATAACTATAGCTCTGACCGCGAAGCAGGCGGATCTGTTCCGGGGTTGCCTTGCTGTAAGTCATGGTTACCGTGAAGGTGGATCCGGAGCCGATCTCACTTTGACACTCGATGCTGCCGCCCAAAAGGTCCGTCAGCTGCTTGCAGATGTAAAGTCCCAGACCGGTTCCTTCCCTTACATGGTCTTCTTCATTTTCCTGCTCAAAAGGCTGGAACATCTTTTTCTGGAAGAGTTCACTCATACCCCGGCCATTATCCGTGATCCGGTATACGTGCTGAACCTGACCGCCATCCAGATAGCTGACCCTGGTCTCAAAGAGGATGTCACCTCCCGGACCGGTAAACTTAACCGCATTGTTAAGGATATTAAAAAGAATCCTCTTCACATGCTCCGTATCCATCAGAACATAATAGTTGCTGCAGCCGGAGATCATGTGGCGGAAATTAATATTGGCCTCCCTTGCCTGCTCGGTAATGATCACATTGATCTCATCGAGCATATCCGTCTCTTTTACTGTATTGCTGATGGAAACAACCTTGCCGGCATTGATCCGGCTGGTTTCCAGTATTTCCTCGATCAGGCTCAGCAGATAGCGGCTGGAGGACTGGATCTTGGTCAGATTCTCCCTGATGGCCGGATTGATGTCTTTTTCGGTCAGACTTAGTTCCAGAAGTCCCAGAATAGCCGTCATAGGCGTCCTCATATCATGACTCATATGGGAAAGGAAGGTATCCTTTTCCTTGCCGGATCGAACTGCTTTGCGCAGGGCTTCGGCCATCTCCTCGATCTGCTGCTGG
>CAMOVS010000278.1 GCA_946627575.1 uncultured Lachnospiraceae bacterium | reverse complement strand
AGACGCCATCGTAGGCAGAGGCGGCGGCTGCTATCCCCTGGAAGGCGGCACCTACATCGTTGATGACCTTATGATTGAACACACCCGGAACTCCCGGAGCAATCTCTACCACGTATCCAATCTGGGCGTCCAGATGGTTGAAAAAGTCCACGACCGCTACGGCGGCATGATGCTGACCGTCGATCCCCCGGTCATCGATGAATTCACAGACCTGGCCAGGATCTCCGGCTGCGCCGGCATCTTTCGCCACTCCATGCTCCATGCCTTAAGCCTCAAGGCCACCGCCATGCAGCACGCCAGGAAAAAACTAGGCAAAAAATATAAAGACTGCAACTTTATCGTATGCCACATCGACGGAGGCATCTCCGTCTCCGCCCACCGCAAAGGGAAAATGATCGACGGCAATAATGCATCAGGCGGAGAAGGCCCTTTCACCCCCACCCGGGTAGGCGGCCTGGCTCTCACCGACCTGGTCGAACACTTTCCGGATAAAACCATAAAAGAACTGATGCCTTTGATCACGGAAGCCGGAGGCTTGACCAGCTACTTCGGCACCTCCGACTCCGACAAGATCCACAGCCTGGTAGAAGCGGGCAACAGGAAAGCCAGCCTGGTCTGGAATGGGATGATTTACCAGATCATCCGCTACATCGGGGCCATGAGCACCGTCCTGGGCGGCGATGTCGACGGCATCCTGCTCACCGGAGGCCTGCTCCGCTTCCGGGACATCGAAGACCAGATCCGTGAAAAATGCCAATGGATCGCCCCCGTCAGCTCCTATCCCGGAGAATTCGAGATGGAAGCCCTGGCCAAAGGCGCCCTGCGGGTCCTCACCGGAGAAGAAGAAGCCAGACATTACAGCGGCCGGCCGGTCTGGGAAGGTTTTGAATAATACTCTAATCCTTTACCGGCTTAAATCCTTCTCCCCTCACTTCCTTGGTCTCGGAAGTGATAATAAAAGCATCTTCGTCGTAGGTATAAATAATGGCCTTGACCTTGGCGAACTCCTGGCGGCGGACGGCGCAGATCAGGACATCCCTTGCCATGCCTGTATAAGCGCCCTCTCCTTTGAGAAAGGTCACGCCCCGCTCCACTTCGGTCATGATATGCTCGGCTATCTGATGATTGTGATCAGAAATGACCGTAAGCATAACTCCTTTATCAAAACCATATACGATACTGTCAATAACCTTGGAACAGCAGAAAAGGGAGATGGCACCATAAAGACCGGCTTCCATATTGCCGAACACATACATGGACAAAAGCAGAACCAGTCCATCTACGAATAACATAATCCTCCCAATCGGCAGGTGAGGGAACCATTTTCTAACCAGAAAAGATACAATATCCGTTCCTCCGGTATTGGACCCTCTCATAAAGATCAAAGCCAGTCCGGCCCCCATAAGGACCCCGCCGAATACGGCCCCGATCATGCGGTCGCCGCTATACTGAGGCAGAAGGCCGGCGGCAACCACATCCACCATAATACTGTTAATAGCCAGGGATTTTACCGTCTTCACCGTCATTTTCCTCCCCAGAAAAATCCGGGAAAGAATCAGAAGAGGTATGTTAAGCATGAAAGCCATCATACCAATGGGGGCTCCCCAGATATAATTGATCATGATGGCTATACCGGACATGCCGCCCGGAGCCAGCTTGGCCGGATTGACAAAGCATATGATCCCCACTGCAAATATAAAGGATCCGACAATATCGTACAGGATATCAAATAATATATCTGAACCTTTTCTATTTATTTCAACAATTTCACTCAACATTTCCAACTTCCTATCTCAGACCCATCAAAGGCCATTGCCTCGACCCCTTTGACAAACACATTCTCACGATTCGATCGGAATCGTCTGATGGCTCTCTTTCCTTTTCTACACATAGTTTTCACACACCGAGATACTATCTTAACACAATGACTAAGCTGATACAAGGTATTTACTGATTTTCTCCGCCTTTACCCTGCATTTCACTGATATTGATCAGGGCTACATGATGTGAGTGAAATAAATAGGCAGGTGGGATAGCGGCCGGAAACTCATTACAATGGTAAAACCGGCCTCGTATGAGGCCGGTTCCTAATCTTTACATGCTATGGCTGTCTGGTTTTGCCCAGAAGTTTTGTTTCTCTTCTATCTTTTTTTCTGATTCTATTGCTTTTGCTTTTACCGGTTCTATTGCTTGTTCTGATTCTTTAGCTTTTGCTTTTTCGATTTCTATTCTTTTCTCTCTCTTTTTCTCTTCCTTTCTGTCACTGATCTTTGATCCAAGCCATGCCACTGCGGCACCAATGAGGATCATAATAATTCCGGGGATTGTATCACCCTGGGTGAGAATACCGATCCCTCCCAAAGCAATTGCACATCCAATAATACTTACAATAGATGCCAGAATTGAATTCCTGTACCAGATGATCATAGTCTCTTTCTCCCTTTCCAGTATTATGCATAACAGGATATCCTGTATACAAGGCTGTCCTTAGCTTATCAAGAGCATCAGCCAGAAATACTATGTCACAGTATGCCATTTTAGTCAAGAGATTCCGCTTGATCTGTTTTTTCTTCCTTTCAGCATCCGGCCTATACATGCCAGACCTGTGAAGAACAGACCCAACAGATAAATCATCATGGTCCCGGGGCCTCCGGTGTGAGGCGGATAATTGGTGAATTGCGACAAAGAAAAAGCGCTCATATCCGATCGCTGAAACGGTACGGCAGAGGTCTGTGGGCATAGAAAAAGCCCTCCGGTTATTAAGCCGGAAGGCCTGATACGTTCGACCTGTACTCTCTTTTACTTCGCCGCCATTTTCTGTTCGAAAGCGGTTTCAGTGATGCCGGCGCGCTTGGCTGCATCTTTGATAGACAAGATCCCATCCTTAACAAGTGAAATCAAGGTTTCAATGATACCTTCTCTCCGTCCGTCCTCTTTGAACAGTTCCATCTGCTCAGCTTCGTTATACTCCGTCAGCA
>CAMOVS010000277.1 GCA_946627575.1 uncultured Lachnospiraceae bacterium | reverse complement strand
TTATGGGCAAATAAAATCAAATAGCTTTTGACCTCAACATTTAATTAATGTTTCTATACAATGAGGAAAGATCTTGTGCCGAATCTTACAAGTATTATTGCTTTTTTCTTTGAGATTCGATAAGATAAGGATGTTTGTATAGACGGTCTTTAAGGGTAGTTCTATTACAGAGCTGCCCTTTTTTACAGACTCGATAATATCTGAAGCAGACCGTCCCGACAGGAAAGATATGAAATGGTTGAATCTGACCTGCTGTCAGCGCTTTAACCGTAAGAAATTGAACACAGGAGGAATGGGTATTTATGAAAAAAACAAATGGAAGTCGAAGCTGCTTGTTGACCGGGATCCTTGCTCTTTGTCTGAGCATAGCCTTATTGCTTGGAGGCTGCGGGGCAGGAGGCAGCGGAAGTGGAGCTTCTGAGGAGAAGACGGAGAAAGATTACAGCAAGCTGGTAGCCGATGAGTCGGAAATGATTGATGAGGACGAGGTGGTCCTTGACGGGATGGAAGCGATTGAGGGGTCAGATTTGAAGGATGGGGCCTATCCCATACTTGTGTCGACCAGCTCTACTATGTTCCCGGTGACAGACTGCACTTTGACGGTGAAAGACGGTGTGATGACGGCTGAGATGGTTATGAGCGGTACCGGTTATCTCTATGTTTATCCGGGAACCGGACTGGAAGCGGCCAAGGCGGAGGAAAAGGATCGGATTCCTTTTGCAGAAAATGCGGAAGGCAAGCATACCTTTACCATACCGGTTCCTTCTCTCAATGCGGCTGTGCCCTGCGCTGCCTTCAGTAAGAGAAAAGAGAAGTGGTACAATCGTCTTCTCTGTTTCCGGGCAGATTCCCTTCCTCTTGATACTTTCAAGGATGGGGTCCTTACGACCAGGGAGAGCCTGAATCTTGAGCCGGGCGAGTATAATGTGGATGTAACCCTGGGCGGAGGTTCCGGACGGGCGGATATCGAATCCCCGGCTATCCTGAAGGTGGACAAGGATTCCTGCCTGCTGAGACTGACCTGGTCCAGTGAGAACTATGACTACATGCTGGTGAAGGGAGAACGGTATGATCCCGTGAACAAAGAAGGCAACTCGGTTTTTGAGATTCCGGTAGAAGTCTTTGACATGCCCTTTGCGGTAGTGGCAGATACAACTGCCATGAGCCAGCCATATGAGATTGACTATACTCTGCGGCTGGATTCTTCCAGTATCACGAAGCAATAATAAGGATGACAAATATGTTGAGTATATTTAGAGGAACAATGAAAAACAATAGTGTACATGATACAGGGATGGCTTCCGGGAAAAATCATGCCCGGGGATTCCGGATCCTTGCCGGCCTGCTGCTGGCGGTTCTGGTTCTGACTGCTTTTTGCGGCTGCGGCTCAGCCGGCAAAGAAGGCAGCAAAGGGTCCGCCGGTCTGCCTGCGTCCACAGGCAAGATGGAGCTTCAATATGCCACCCAGTTTTCGGTGGATTATCTGGAGGGTGGCTATGCTCTGATTACCATAGGGGATGAGGACTCTTTTCTTATGGTTCCTGAGGGAGCCGAAACCCCTTCCGGACTTGACGAGAGTATCAAGGTCATCCATCAGCCTTTTACATCGATTTATCTGGCAGCTTCATCAGCCATGGATTATTTCCGGCAGCTGGAGGCCCTGTCTGCCGTGACCATGACCAGCACCAAGAGGGAGGATTGGAGCTTTAAAGAAGTCCAGGATGCCCTTGATGCGGAGGAGATGTTCTACATCGGCAAATACAGTGCGCCGGACTATGAGACGATCGTAGATGAAAACTGCGGTCTGGCTATCGAGTCGACCATGATTTACCACAGCCCTTCCATCAAGGAAAAGCTGGAGACCATGGGGATTCCTGTGATGGTGGAACGGTCCAGCTATGAGCCGGATCCTCTGGGGAGGATGGAATGGATCAAGCTTTACGGACTTCTGACCGGAAAGACGGAAGAGGCAGAACAATTCTTTGAAGACCAGATTGCCCTCCTCAAGGATACGGTCAAAGACGACCCGTCCGGAAAGACGGTGGCTTTCTTTTATGTCAGTTCATCCGGATCAGTCAATGTGAGAAAACCCGGCGATTATGTATCGAAAATGATCGATATGGCTGGAGGGACCTATATCCTGACACAGGATAATGTGGAAGAAGAGGATAATGCTCTGTCCACCATGAATATGGATATGGAAAGCTTTTACAATCAGGCCCGGAATGCAGATATCCTGATCTACAACAGTACGATCGAGGGAGGGCTTGACAGTGTAGACCAGCTGCTTGAAAAGAATAAGCTTTTTGCCGACTTTAAAGCGGTTAAGGAGGGACATGTCTGGTGTACGGACAATAACACCTTCCAGCAGGCTACAGGACTGAGCCGGATGATCTCAGAGTTTTACGCAGTGTTCCATGGCCAGGTTAAAGAGGGACAGAAATTGGAATTCCTCTATCCTGTTCATTAGGAGCCCGGGATACCGGCTTCCTTTGCCGGGAGTTTCGTGAATCTTCTTGTCCCAAGATCTGTGCTGTGCAGTCAGATCTTGCAGCCGGCAGGCTGGATTGCAGATAGTGGAGTGTAATATATGGATACAAAGAACAGAGTTCGTTATTTGGCCGGCTTTCTCATTCTTATGATTCTGCTGGCCGTCCTCTTGATTGTTAATATTAATGCCGGAAGCGTCCGTCTTACCTTACCGGAAGTGGGCAGGATCCTTCTGACTCATGAAGATGCTTCTGTCAAGGGGCATATCATATGGGATATCCGCCTTCCCCGGATTCTGGCGGCAGTAATCCTAGGCGGAGCCTTGTCGGTAGCAGGATTCCTTTTGCAGACTTTTTTTTCCAATCCCATAGCCGGTCCCTTTGTCCTAGGTATTTCCTCCGGGGCCAAGATGGTCGTTGCGCTGGTTATGATATTTGCTCTGGCAAATGGCATTTCCATCAGCTCGGCCGTTATGATTCTGGCGGCATTCCTGGGTT
>CAMOVS010000276.1 GCA_946627575.1 uncultured Lachnospiraceae bacterium | reverse complement strand
CTTTCTCATAATGGGTCTCCTGATACTTTCTGAAGAGCCCATTTTCTTCTCTTACAAAAATGGTCAGATCATACTCATTGACCATCTCATCTTCATAATAATAATTGTCCCAGATAAAACTGCAGTCATCCCTGTTCTCAGCAATCGTCTGCTCACCCAGAATATCCCTGAACTTATGAACCGTATTCATATCAAAGATAAAGATGCCGCCCGGGTCCAGATAATTGTTGACCAGTTTAAAAACCTGCAGAAGTTCTGTCTCATCCATCAGGTAGTTGAGACTGTCGCAGCAGCTGATGACAGCCCGCATGGTTCCGTACAGTTCAAAGGACTGCATATCCTGAAGCAGGTAAAGAATACCATCATCCGAATGCTGGCGCGCTTCATTTAACATTTCATCGGCATTGTCAATGCCAGTCATGTCAAAGCCTCTGCCGGCAAGCGCTCTGGTCATTTTGCCGGTACCGCATCCCAGGTCCAGAACCAGGCCATCATCGATCCCATAGTCATGGAGCTTTCTGCTGATAAAATCTGCCCATTCCTCATAGGGCACATTATCCATGAAAGTGTCATAGACCAGGGCAAATCCCGTATAAGCGTCCATCTCTCATCACTCCGTCTCTTGCTGCGTCTCTGCTTCAGACTCAGATCCGGTCTGATAGATCAGGCCCACAAACTGGTCCATGGCAGCCTCAAATTTCGATGTGTCCGGCAGATAATCATAATCCACCGGCTCCGGTTTGGCAGCCTTGATCTCATTGACAAGCTTACCTAAGGTGTCGGAAAGATTTTTCCAGCCGGTTTTAACAGCCCCGTATTCAATCTCGGAAAGATTGTTAATATAAACATCATAGGTCACCTTTTCCGTCATCATGGCATCCAGCTGCCTAAGCCCCTTGTCCAGGTCATAATCATTCCCCTGGCGGTCGGTTCCGGCATTGATGCAGCTGACGATATTGCACAGAACCCCGTTCCACAGATCATCGACAATGAAATGAACTGCATTTCTGAGGACATGGTCGGCATCGTCAATATTGCTGGCATAGGCATTCTCCACATTGACCAGGGCCTGGCCGCTCATATCGCCGAGCAGGGTCTTGGCATTTTCGTGGGCTGTCAGATAGCCGCCATAGATGGCATCAAAATCCGCCTGGTCAAAATCTATAAACCAGGTCTTGTCCGCCCTGGTCATCTCCACCTGGATCTCTCTCGGACGCAGGTGGACCTCCTTGTCAGCCAGATCTTCCATCAGCATCTCATCGATGGTCCGGCGCAGGTCATCATCAGAAAGCCGCTCTGCTTCATTGCGGTAAGCTTCTGAAATGACAAACTGGTAGGCATCAACAACAAAGTTGCCGTACAGGGTTTCGATGTCCCTGTTGCTGACTGCGATGGTCGCCGTGGCATGGGTCTTATCCGTACTGTCGACCGACGTGACTTCATAAGAAAAATCGCGCATCAGAGAATCCCTGATCGTCCCCTCCCCGCCAAGTCTGTCAAAGGAGGCATAATCCATATATCGGCCGGCCACCTCGCCGTTCCTTGTCATCATTCCGTCCAGGGCCAGCTTCAGGTCTTTTTCCGGCCGGTCATAACGAAAAAAGACAAAATATACCGCAAGGGCGCCAAAGGCCAGAAATGCTAAAAGCAATACCAAAGCGATGATACGTTTTTTCATAGGCTCCTCTTCATCGTTTTTAAGTTATTTCGCTTCTCTTATTGTAGACTATTTTTTCTGAAAGTCAAGAAACAGCAAAATCCCGCTGCATCCGGGTCGAATAGATCCTTCGCTCATCCGCAGGCAGATGGGTCATTTTAGAAAGGGCAAAGGCATAGTAATCCAGCTGCTTTTTATAGCGCCGGGTAAGCACAGCTTCACCCTCATCCCTGCTCACGGCATCCGTCTTGTAATCGACGATAACCATTCTCCCGTCCTCTTCAAAAGCGGCATCGATGACCCCCTGGATGATCACCAGGTCTTCATCTTCATGATGAACAGAAACAAGCGCCGGCCCCTGGTCGATAAAGGATACAGGCACACCTGCCATAAAGGGTACTTCCCGCATCAGTTTTCCCCGGGCATCTGCTGCCTTCATCCGCTGGCCCAAAGAACTCTCCAGAAGTCTGACCACGTCCATGGCTTTCACGGCTTCAGACTGCTCTGCTGTCAGCTTTCCTGATCTGCGCATAACCTCCATCATGGAAATAACCCAGTCAGTATCCGCTTTTTCAGGCGCCCCCTTAAAGTCCAGAAGCTCCATCACCCGGTGGAAGGCTGTGCCACGGAAGGCTGCCCGCCGCATGATCTCCGGATCCGTTTTCCCGTCGGCATCATAGACCACCTTAGCTGCCGCCTCATCCATATCTGCCTTTTTAAGCTCGGATACCGAATACTTCTCCTTCTTGCCGGCCGCATCCTGCCTGGGGTAAACCCAGGCCGCATCTGCCCCAAGTCTGTTCAGAAGAATATCCATCTCCGGAGTATCTTTTTCTTCCAGCGCCGCCGCCAGGGTCTGCCTGTCGCAGCGGCGTCTGACTGCTTCATCTGCCTGGCGCATGATCACGTGCTCCGGTGTAAAGCTATGGACGCTGAAGAGCTCCTGCGCAGCCTCGTCCCTGCCGATGCACATAAGGATCCAGTCCATGAAGGACTTCCCGCTTCTGATCTTGTAGACCGGCATCGGATCGCAGGCTGTCCCGCCGATCCCTGCGGCATCCTCCAGTTTTTCCATGGCTTTGGATACGGTACCTGTCATAACCAGGTGTTCCTTGGCCCTGGTCATAGCCACATAGAGGATCCGAAGCTCCTCCGCCAGGGTTTCCTGCCTCAGACTTCCGGCGATAAACTGCTTGTAGGCGGTTCCCATTTTTCTGCGGTTTTCAGGATTAACCGCATCCAGGCCGATGCCATATTTCGGATGGATAACCAGAGTCCCCTGAGCATCCTGCATATTGAACTGCTTGCCAAGGCCGGCAAGGATCACAATGGGTTACTCCAG
>CAMOVS010000275.1 GCA_946627575.1 uncultured Lachnospiraceae bacterium | reverse complement strand
AAAAACATTTTACAAATAGAAGAATCATCTATATAATGGGAATATTGAGTGACAAAGAGGTAGAGAAGATGGTGGAGACCCTGGTGCCTTCGGCTGACCGCTTCTATGTCTTTACCCCCAATAATCATCGGGGGCTGGCTGCGGACAGGCTGGCGCAGATTGTTCGGGCCTCTGGGAGAGAGGCCTATATAACTTCCGATGTCAATGAAGCTATGCGCCAGGCCAGGAAAGATGCCGGCATGGAGGATGTTCTGGTCCTGTGCGGGTCTCTTTCATTTATGGAAGAAATGGTGGTTGAAAAAGGATAGAAAGAGAGAATCTCTGATGGATACCATACATATCAGTAATCTTATCATATATGCTCATCATGGCGTGGCCAAGGAGGAGCAGACCCTGGGCCAGAGATTCCAGCTGGATGCGGTCATCTTTCTGGATGCCCGGGAGGCTGCGGCAGGCGATGACATTTCCTTGACGGTTAATTACGGGGAGGTTTGCCGTTTTCTAAAGGCGGAGATGGAGAAACAGAACGACCGGTTGATTGAGACGGTATGCGGCCGCATGGCGGAGGCTCTTCTGATCCGTTTTCCTTTGATTCGGAGAGTATCTCTTGAGGTAAAGAAGCCCTGGGCGCCCATTGGCCTTCCTTTGGATTGTGTGTCGGTTTCGACGGAGAGGGCCTGGCATAAGGCTTATATCGGCGCCGGCTCCAATCTGGGAGACCGGGAGGCTTATCTAAGGTCAGCCCGGGAAGCCTTGTCTTCTGCCAGTGGTATCCGGAGCCTGAAGGCTGCGCCGGTTCTTGAGACGGAACCTGTAGGATATACCGATCAGCCGGATTTTCTTAATACGGTTTATGAGATCGAGACCTGGCATAGTCCGGCCGGACTGCTGAAGATCCTCCAAAAGCTTGAGGATGAAGCCGGACGGACCCGGGCGGTCCACTGGGGCCCCCGGACCCTGGATCTGGACCTGCTTCTTTATGATGATCTGGTCACAGAGGATCCTGACCTGATCCTGCCCCATCCCTACATGCACAGGAGAAAGTTTGTTCTTGAACCTTTATGCCAACTGAATCCCTGGGGGGTCCATCCCCTTTGCCGGAAACGGTTCCGGGATCTGCTGGAGGATCTTGAATGTGAAGGAGAGAAATAGTCAGCCATGGAAAAGAAAGAGAAGGACATCGAAGAGTTACGAGATGAGCTCAGAGATCTGGATCACCGGATTGCAGATCATTTTGAGCAGCGCATGGCGATCATAGCAGAGATGGCCCTGGCCAAGAAGAAGACCAGAGAGCCCATCTATGACCGAAACCGGGAGGATGAGAAGCTGGATGATATCACCAGGAACCGATCCAATCCCTTTGTGGTAAAGGGCCTGGAAGAGATTTTTATTCAGATGATGTCCATCGGCCGCAAATATCAGTACCATTTGATCCAGCAAAGGGATCGCTATATCGAGAATTACTTTACCGAAGTTGCCGACCTGGTTATGTTTCCGGATACCAGAGTGGTATATCCCGGAGTTCCTGGTTCCTACAGCGAGAAGGCCTGTATCCAGTTTTTCGGCAGGGAGACGGATCATTACGGGGTAAAGAACTTTAAGGATGTTGCCCTTGCCCTTAACGACGGAGAGGCAGACTATGGTGTTCTTCCTATTGAGAATTCTTCTGCCGGGGATGTGACAGGGGTCTATGATATTCTTCTTGAGAATGATGTCTGCATTGTGGGAGAGGAGTTTGTCAAGGTAGAGCATTGCCTCCTGGCTCCTAAGGGCAGCAGGCTCAATGACATCAGGGTGGTCTTTTCTCATCCCCAGGGCATGATGCAGTGTGCTCCTTTCCTTGAGAATCTGGGGGTGGAGCAGATCAATGTAGCCAACACGGCCATTGCCGCTGAGAAAGTGGCTTCGGACAATATTCTGACGCACGCGGCGGTTGCCAGCCGGGATGCGGCTGAACTATACGGGCTGGAGATCCTGGCATCGGATATCAATTTTGACCACAGGAATGTTACCCGCTTTGTCATTCTTTCCAAGAAGCGCCAATACACGGAAAATGCAGGAAAAATCAGTATCTGTTTTTCTTTGCTGCATGAAAGCGGCACCCTTTATAATATTTTGTCTCATTTTATCTATAATGGTCTGAACCTGACTCATATTGAGTCGGTACCGCTTCCGGACAGGCAATGGGAGTACCGTTTTTATGTGGATATTTCGGGCAATCTGCATGACCCGGAGGTCCGCAACGCTCTCCAGGGTGTCCGCGAGGAAGTAGCTCAATTTAGAATTCTCGGCAATTATTAACTGCTTTTGCCCTGCAGGGGACTTCAGACAGAGGTGTGGAAGTTACATAGTCAGAAGCTTATCAACAGGAGCATATTTTATGAAAAAACATATACTTCATTATCTGCATGCCGGTACGTCCGGCAAGGGTATGGTCAGGAAGCTGAAGCTGTCCTTAAAGGCTGTCATCAGTCTCTGCCTGCTGGTATTTACCATATATTTCTGCATGAATTTTATGACCTACCAGAAGAATGCCGTTAATCAGGTCAATAAGTACCGGATTAACCAGGCTTGTATGCTGGTAGACGGGGATGTGGCTGAACAGGTTTTTCAGGCCGGTCATACTCATCTGAAGACCATCCGCATCTATTTTGGTAATGACTATGCATCCATCAGCAAGGGCAAGGTCATTCTTTCGGTTGAGGAAAAGGATTCGGGCAAGGTCCTCTGCAGTATGGGCCGCAAGATTCGCAAAATTCCCAACTATGATTATAAAGAGTTTCCGGTAGACCTGCAGTTGAACAAGGGAAAAGACTATGTGATTACCCTTAGGACCGAGGGGGCCGGGGAGGGCCAGGGCCTTCTCTTATTTGACTGGTCCACCCGGGAAGCGGGATTTGACGGACCCATGTCCTACAATCATGTGCCTCAGGACCACTATATGGTAGCCAAGCTCTATTATCCGGCAACGATTTACCGGCAGTGGGCAGGACTGGTGGTCTGTGC
>CAMOVS010000274.1 GCA_946627575.1 uncultured Lachnospiraceae bacterium | reverse complement strand
AATCTGATTCCCGTCAATCCGATTCAGGAGAGGGACTATGTTCAGTCCGAAAAAAGGAGAGTCGCAGAGTTTCGACATATATTAGAAAAGAATCACATACAGGTGACGGTTCGCAGGGAGATGGGAAGAGACATCCAGGCCGCCTGCGGACAGCTTAGGAAGAGTTACGTTGAAAGGAGTGGGAATCCGTGAAATCTTTTGGTAAGACGGACGTCGGAAAAAAGAGAAAGATTAACCAGGACTATCTTTTTTATTCCGATGAACCGGTTGGTTGTTTCCCAAATCTATATATAGTTGCAGATGGAATGGGCGGCCACAAAGCTGGTGACAAGGCTTCCAGCCTTGCTGTGAACCGTTTTGTGGAGCTTGCAGGTCAGCAGGAGCGGGAGCTGCCCTTCCTGACCATGGAACGCCTCATCCGGCAGGTAAACGAAGAAGTTCACAGGGTGTCGGAGAGGGAGGAAGAATACGCCGGGATGGGCACGACCTTTGTCGCAGCTACCGTACTGGGCCGGGATGCCTATATTATGAACGTAGGCGATAGCAGGCTCTATTATTTTAATGGTATGCTCCGGCAGGTCACCCTGGACCATTCTCTGGTGGAGGAGCTGGTTCGCGCCGGCCAGATTGATGCCCAGGAAAGCCGGAATCATCCGCAGAAAAACATTATAACGAGGGCAGTCGGGGTCTCGGAGGAGATCTCTCCTGATTTCTTCCAGATCAATATGGACAAGGGCAGCAGGATTCTGCTTTGTTCAGACGGCCTGTCCAATATGGTGGATGATGAAGACCTTACAGATATCTTGTCCCAGGATATTTCTGAGGAAGGCCTGGTTGAAAGATGTATCGAGGAGGCCTTGTTTTACGGGGGTACAGATAATATTGCTGTTGTCATAGCCCGTCAGGATGATGGGAGGTGATTCGGTGCTTCAGGAAGGTTATCTGTTAGGAGAACGCTATGAGATTCTTGAAAGGATCGGATCCGGCGGTATGGCCTATGTCTACAAGGCCAGGGATATTAAGCTTAACCGTTATGTTGCCATAAAGGTGCTCCGCAAGGAGAACTATGATGATGAGAAGTTCGTCCGCAAGTTCATGGCTGAGGCGGAAGCAACTGCCAGGCTGACCCATCCCAATATCGTCAGCATCTACGATTCTGCCTATACGGACGGGGTCCACTATATAGTGATGGAACTGGCGGAAGGCATGACACTTAAGAAATACATCCGCCGCTATGGCAGATTAAGTGCCAGGGAAACGGTGGATATCGCCATTCAGATCGCACGGGGGCTGGAGGCCGCCCACGAGCACCGTATCGTCCACAGGGACATCAAGCCTCAGAATATCATGGTTTCCGACAGCGGGAAGGTCAAAATTACCGACTTTGGCATCGCCAAGGCAGCGACAGGGGATACCATATCCTCAGCCACCATGGGGTCCGTTCATTACCTCTCTCCCGAGCAGGCCAAGGGAGGGTACGTAGACAACCGGACTGATATATATTCCCTGGGTATTACCATGTATGAGATGGCTACCGGCCGGGTTCCCTATGATGGGGAGAACAGTGTAGCCATAGCTCTCATGCATATCAAGAATGAAATGATTCCCCCCAGGGACTACTATCCGGATATTCCGGAGTCCCTGCAGAGGATTATTCTAAAATGTACTTCCAAGATGCTGATCAGCCGCTACCAGAATGCCAGTGAGCTAATCAGAGATCTGGAAAATGTCTTCACCAGTCCTGATGGCAACTATGTCTTCCTCGAAGACGGTCAGGAGGATGAATCTCCCACCATCAAGAGAGACCAGGCCGAGATCGAGCGTATTAAGCGGTCCCTGGCAGGTGACGCCGGTGATGAGCTGGATGGAGGAAGAGATCATCAGCTGAATAATTCTTCAAATCCCAATGGAGAAGATGAGGAAGACAGGGAGGATGATGACCGCAGCCGGGCAAAAATGCAGGGAGTTATCAGGATTGTGGCAATCCTGGCGGGCGCCCTTCTTGCCGGACTGGTGATCTATGTGATAGGCAGCGGCCTGTCAGGAATCGGTCCATCTAGGAACGAGGACAAAACCGGCACGGAGGCCCCGGTGGAAGTCACTACGGAAGCCAGCACGGAAGCCAGCCAGGGGATTGAAGTTCCCGATGTTCTCGGACTGACCAGAAAGAAAGCTTCAAGACGTATCGAGGAGGCAGGTCTGGCTGTCCGCTGTCTCTATGCCAAAGGGTGTTCGGAAAAGGACAAGGGTCTGGTCGTTCTTGCCCAGAGCCCGGAAGGCGGGGATAGAGCGGATAAGGATTCCAGCGTAACCCTGACTTTAGGAGTCAGTGAGAATGATTATGTAAATATTCCCGACCTGGTCGGAATGAAGGAAGAGGATGCGCAGAAGACCCTGGAAAAGGCAGGTCTTAAGGCCAACATTGCCTATGCTACCAGCGATACGGTGGAAGCCGGCTATGTCATGGACCAGAATCCCGGCGGCGGCGCAAAGGTGGCCAGGGGATTTGCCGTGACCATCACAGTGAGCAAAGGCCTGGAGGATGTCAGGGTTCCATCCCTCTATGGTATGTCCCAGAGTGCTGCCAGAAGACAGCTTGAGAGCGTGGGCCTGGAGCTGGGTGATGTAAGCAGCGATTACAGCGGAGAGGTTGGCATCAATGATGTCATAAGCCAGAGCATCGACCCCGGCACCTATGTAGAGAAGGGAACCAGGGTATCCATCGTTATTAGCATAGGAGAGCCAACGACCATACGCTATGAGGGTAAGATTACGATCAAAGACAATCCCTTTGCTGAAGATGAGACCGGCAGCGTAGAGCTGATCTTGTCCCAGAGCGGGGAAGAACAGGTGATCTATGAGGAAAAGACCCTTTCAGAGTCCGACTTCCCCCTGTCCCTGACTTTTGAAGGAAAGGAAAGCGGATCCGGCATCGTGATCATGATGGTGAACGGGGAGAAGTACGGAGAATATGAGGTAAACCTTGAGGCGATCGCTCGATAAAGGG
>CAMOVS010000273.1 GCA_946627575.1 uncultured Lachnospiraceae bacterium | reverse complement strand
CTCAAGGATTCTCCGGCAGACCCCTCGGGAGATGAAGCCTGCTTATTCCCGACGCTCCCGGCAAGTGCCGGCAGACTGATTGCCAAGGCCAGGGCGATCGCCATCAGAAGGCCGGCCAATCCCCGCCCCCCCTTAGGACTCTTCTCCCAAAGCCAGCCGAGAAGCGCCCGACCGGATGGAGTCCGTATTCTATTCTTGTTCTTGTCCATCACGACTATCCCTCTCTTTTCTCAATGATGTTACACATGATGCAGCAGAAAGCCCCGGCATTCCTGATGCCGGAGGCTTGACCTCAGACCCCGGGTTCTCTAAGACTCCAGGTAGGCAATCATGGCATCCGCTCTGGCCATGCCATCCTCAAAACCCTGCAGATAGAGAGCTTCCAGCTTGTCCCGGTCCTTCTCGATTCTTTTCACCTCTACTTCCTCCGAAGGACGGATGACAAAGACCCTGCCGGCCTCCTCCTCTTCCTCCAGAAAAGCAAGGACTTCGTTGTAATGGATATGGCGGGTCTCCACGGCATCGAGAAATTCCTTTTTGCCGGGATAGCGTATCCTCATCAGAGGCAGCAGGCCGTTGGGCTCCTTGCGATAGCCGGCATCCCGGGTAAGGATGACAACGTTCTTCTCATTGCCATCTTCTATGGACTTGCGGATGGGGATGCTATCGGCGATGCCTCCGTCCAGATAATACTTTCCCTTGACAGCAATGGTCCTTGATACCAGGGGCAATGATGCGGAAGCCCGAACCATCCAAAGGTGTTTTTCGGCATCCCGGACCCTTTTGTACTCGGCCTTCCCGGTCTGGACATTGGTCACTACCGCAAAAAAACTGCCCTCATAATTTCGAAAAGCATCATAGTCAAAGGGATCCAGGACATCGGGTATCTCTCCATAAGTAAAATCTGCTCCAAACAGATCCCCTGTTTTCAGGAAGCTTTTAAAGCTGCAATAATTGGGATCATCAAGATAGTCGACTCCTACGCGGAAAGCTCTGCCCCGCTGCTTTGAAATATAACTACAGGCATGGCAAGCTCCTGCTGAAACTCCATAAATACTGGAGAATTCAATCTCCTTATCCAAAAAAGCATCCAAAACTCCGGCAGTATACATGCCCCGCATGCCTCCGCCTTCCAGTATCAGACCTGCCTGATACATTTATGTCACCTACTTTCTGTCTTTTATTTATCTGTGTACACAAAAGGCCCTGCTAAAGAACACGGTCAGACTAAAAACCATCTTACAGTATACTCCAGCAGGGTGAAAGATGCCATTAAGAAAATATTAATTATTTTGTAATAATCAAAAAAACTGCCCCATCAGTCTAAGGTGCTATTGATCAACAGCCATTAAAGAATAATCTGCTCCCGGGTCAGCTCTCTCACCGGCTTGCGGTGGCTTTTGGACGATACAATCTGCTCATATAAGTCCGCTCCGTTGATATCACATCGATATAGATCCATCTCATGGGAATACCTGGTGTAAGTCTTTTTGGCCAGGGAAGGTCTCTGAATAATATCCAGAGAAGTCTTTTCCCTGATCCGCCGAAGCAGGGGGGCCGCTTGTCGGCGAAAGCCCAGAACCCGGGCATAAGGTATCAGGGGGATCACGCCATCATTCAGGTAAGGCTGCTGGCTGATCTGCAGAAAGATCCGCAGCAGGGCCCTCTTAAGGGCCGTATCCGTTCGGTTTTTCACATGGAGGGCTGCCATCAGCTCTGCAAAGCTGTACTCAGGCCGGTATAGATTATTAATTCTCCTGGCCAGCTCCAGATCTGTCCCGGAATAGCGGCTGAGCATCTCCTTATCATATAGTATGGCATAGCGAAGAAAGGGCATAAGGTCTTCCCATAATACATATTCATTTTTGTCGATGTATTCCATAAAGGTCATGTATTGAGCCCCCAGGGCCGGAGCAAGTCCGGGTTGTGAGGGATCTTCAACCACAGCTGCCCGAATAGCGGCAGCGCTGGCAAAATTGTCTTCATCGGCTCCTTCAATATCCTGATCATGATAGCCCCTGCCCTGTCTGGCGACCACAAGGCAGGACATGGCTGCCCCTGTCTTACGAATAGCTTTCATATACTCCAAACCCAGGATATGATTGGGCTCCTCCAGAAGGCGGCGGGCCCTTTCCCTGCGGTCATCCGGCAGCAGACTGCATAAAGCCCGGGCCCTTGCGGCCGGATAGGATAAGCCTTCTTTCAGTCCCTCCCTCAGTGCACTTTTGTAGGGACCGGGCTCCCTGCAAAGAATCTCTGCAAGCTCCAGAAGTTCCTCCCTGTCCGCCCACTCCGATCCAAAGGACAGCCAGTCAACGGCCCCCAGCTTATGGAGCAGCATAACCCCGGCCGCGGCAAAATGCTCCGCACTTGCTGTAGCGTAGGCGCAGGGCAGCTCCAAAACCAGATCCGCTCCCCCTTCCAGAGCCATCCGGGTACGGATGTATTTATCCACAATGGCCGGCTCTCCCCGCTGGACATAATCCCCGCTCATGGCTACAACCACATAATCAGCTCCTGTCCTTCTTTTTGTTTCTTCGATATGATAACGATGTCCCTCGTGGAAAGGATTGTATTCGGCTATGATTCCTGCTGTAATCATACGTCTCCTCGCTTAATATCATTGCTTTTTATGATGTGCCTCACACAAAGTGTCGTTCTTGTTTCCCTGCAGGCATAAGGTGCCGGCACAGCTTTGACATTGGAATCCGTTATGGAACCAATTATAAAATGATGGATATAGCTTGTCAATCCGATCAACTATGAGCTAAAGCCTCTTTCCTTTCATTCGCAAGCTCTTTTATTTGATTTTGAAACTTAAAAATGTGACGAACTATGCACAATGCCTCTGTAATGACAAAAAACTCCCGTTAATTCGTTGAATTAGTATATTCCTTTTACAGTCCTATAAGAGTATAATATATTTGATTTTTTTGATTTCACACACTGCAAAGGAGAATGCGATTATGAAAGTATTAGTTATCAACTGCGGAAGCTCTTCCCTTAAG
>CAMOVS010000272.1 GCA_946627575.1 uncultured Lachnospiraceae bacterium | reverse complement strand
AGGCCGGCCCGCATCATAGCTTTATGAAAATATCTCTGCACATCCAAGTGTCCGATAAACTTAAGGACACCCGTCTTGGTCCATTTGATTCTCGCCTTCAATAATCTGACCTCCAGGGGCTGGGGCAGCCATCAAGCCCGCACATATATTATTTTGCCCGTATCATTCTTAATCACTGTATCTATGGTTGCTGCTTCTGATGTTCCAGGCAGACCCCGCAGCCAAAGCGGGCCGCCCCGCAGCCGGAACATTTCTCCCGGCAGTTTGGAGTGACGATGCCTTCCATGGCCCTCTCCCATTCCTTTCTCAGGAAAGTCCGGGTAACCCCGATATCGATAAAGTCCCAGGGAAAGATCTCGTCAGCCTTCCGCTCTCTTGTCGTATAAAAATGATAATCCAGGCCGTGTTCTTCCATGGTTTCAATCCATCGGTCATAATCAAAGTATTCCGTCCAGGCCTCAAAGAGAGCTCCTTTTTTGTAAATATCATAGATCACAGGAGCTAATCTCCTGTCTCCCCGGGCCAGAATACCTTCGACCACCGTAGTCCTGGCATCATGCCAGCGGAAATTCAGACTCCTGTGGTTATGCTGGCTGCGGAACTCATCCGCCACCAGATGGGCCCGTCTGGTGTACTCTTCCACCTCGTACATGGGAGCCCACTGGAAGGGGGTAAAGGGCTTGGGCACAAAGAAGGAGCAGCTGGCGCTGACATTGACTCTTCCATGCCGGTACTCCGCATCCATCTGATAGTAATGCATGGCAATCTTCTCGGACAGATGAGCAATATCCTTCCTGTCCTCATCGGTCTCGGTGGGAAGGCCCATCATAAAATAAAGCTTGACCTTGTTCCAGCCTCCCCGGAAGGCTTCGCCGGCCCCGTGAAGAATCTCTTCTTCTGTCAGTCCCTTGTTGATTACATCCCGGAGCCTCTGGCTGCCTGCCTCCGGAGCAAAGGTCATGCTGCCCTTTCTGACATCCTGGACCTTGCTCATCACATCCAGGGAGAAGGCATCAATGCGAAGAGAAGGCAGGGAGATGTTGACATTGCGGCTCCCATGCTTATCGATCAGGTAATTGCAGAGCCTGGGCAGGTCAGAATAATCGCTGGAGCTTAAGGAAGACAGGGAGATCTCATCATTGCCCGTGACCTGGAGCGACCGGTCGGCCAGTTCTTCCAGCATCGCCACATTCCTTTCCCGAAGGGGGCGGTAAATCATGCCGGCCTGGCAGAAGCGGCAGCCCCGGATGCAGCCCCGGAGGATCTCCAGGACGCTTCGGTCCTGGGTTACCTTGATATAAGGCACCAGAGGTTTGCGGGGATAATAAGTATGGGTCAGGTCTCCCTGAACCTGCTTGAGGATCTTCAATGGCAGATCCGGATACCGGGGTGTAAAAGAGGCGATGGTCCCATCTTCATGGTAGGAAACATCATACAGAGAAGGCACATACATACCGGGGATCTGAACAGCAGCCTTGTGGAGAAAGTCTTCCCGGCTGCCTCCCCGGGCCTTGTGGGCCTTGTAAAGATCCATCAGATCATAATAGACGGTCTCTCCCTCTCCGATATAAAAGATGTCAAAAAAGTCGGCGATTGGCTCCGGATTGTAAGTGCAGGGTCCTCCCCCGATCACGATGGGGGCATCCTCCCTCCGGTCCCTGGCATAGATACCGATGCCGGCCAGGTCCAGCAGCTGCAGGATGTTCGTATAGCACATCTCGTATTGGATGGTAATAGCCAGAAAGTCGAAGACGAAGACCGGGTCCTGACTCTCCAGCGCAAAAAGAGGGATCCGGTCCAGGCGCATCTCCTGATCCAGATCCATCCAGGGAGAAAACACTCGTTCGCAGCATACATCATCCCGGCGGTTCAGCATATCGCAGATAATCTGCATGCCCAGATGAGACATGCCGATCTCATATACATCCGGAAAAGCCATGGCAAAACGAATGGTGGAAGGATCATTGATCTTCTCTTCAAATCCTTCCTCCCACTCGACCGAATTGACTTCAGACCCTATATAGCGGACCGGTTTTTCAATTTGTAAAAGCAGCTCATCCCTGAGTGCTAAGGTTTTTGATCTCATGGCAACCTCATCTATCGGCCGGAAGCCTTATCCTTGTCTTTAAAATATATGTTGAGTCCCTTCAGGATTCCGGCTGCGATAATCTTCTGTTCATTCTCAGAGATGTCAGATCCGGCGTCACCCACCTCCAGATCAATGGAAGGAACGGTGGAATAGGATGTCTGGGTCAGATCCATAGCCATGGTCCCATCTCCGAATATGGATACTTTTTTCTTTTTTAAGCCTTTAATGACAGCATCTCCCAGCTTATGATGCTCCTTCCACCAGGACTTGACCGGTTCCATCTTCCGATAACTGCTCACATTAGGAACGCTCATATAGAAGGCTCCTTTGTCTGACTCTGTACTGTCGTAGTGGAGGGCTATATGACAATCGGCATAATGGTTGGCCATCAATGTCCTGGCAATGTTATCCAGCTGGACATCATCTTTTCTTCGGATCATGAGGACATCATAGCCGGCATCCAGAAGCCGGTCTTTCACAAGGAGGGCAAGGGAAAGGGTAGCCTCCGCTTCACTTGTCCCGTCAGGGAAGGTCATGCCTTCCGCGATGGCTGCAGACATCGTCTGTCCTGCAGAGGTCGAACCGCTGACAATCTTGGCAGACCCATCCGGATGGCATTGGGTCTTAAAGGAATCCCCTCCTTCGGTTCCATGGCCGGCATTCACACAGACCGTCACCCCTTTGGCCACAGATTCTTCGGCATGGTAAAGCCAGCACTTACCGCTGTGAATCTTAGAATACGAAGCATACTCCCAGCTGTCGTCAAAGGATATCTTCTCCTTATCCGGCTTACTCTGAGTGGTCTCTTCCTGAACAGAAGCTTCCTGAGTTGACTCTCCCAGAACCGATTCTTCCTGAGTTGACTCTCCCACGACCGATTCTTCCTGAGTTGACTCTCCCACGACCGATGCCTTCCGGGTTGACTCCT
>CAMOVS010000271.1 GCA_946627575.1 uncultured Lachnospiraceae bacterium | reverse complement strand
ATCCAGCCCAAGAATCTTGTCCATATCATCGCCTTTAGCCGTTAACATGATAATAGGCATGTTTGAGAACTCCCGGATCTGCTGGCACACTTCGAACCCATCCATCTTGGGCAGCATGACATCAAGCAGAACGATGTCATACTCTGTCTTCTTGGCCAGTTCCAAAGCCTCTTCTCCGTCATAGGCAGCATCGACTTCCATATCTTCCTGCTGCAGGGAGAACTTCAATCCCTTGACAATCAAACGCTCATCATCGACAACCAACACCTTTTTTGCCATAATTCACCTCAGCTTACTGTAATTCTATCTTTAATCTTATCAAAAATGCTTGGACCGATTCCCGATACACTTTTGATGTCCTCAATGGTCTTAAATGCCCCGTGGCTTTCCCGGTAAGCCACGATATCTTCTGCCCTGGAAGGGCCAATGCCCGCCAGGGACGTCAGCTCCTCTGCAGATGCAGTATTAATATTAATCTTGTCTCCTTTGTCTCCTGCCCGGCCGTCTGGTCCTCCGTCGGAGCTTGCTGATAAAGAAGCGGATCCTGACGCTTCCTCTCCCAGAGCAGGCACACGAATCTGCATCCCATCCTCCAGAGCCTGGGCAAGATTCCAGGCAGTCTGGTCCGCTTTCTTTGTGAAACCTCCTGCCATATCCACAGCATCGGCTACTCTCGATCCGGCCTTAAGATGGTAGAGGCCGGGTTTCTTCACACAACCGCACACATGAACATAGATCCAGCCTGTCTCCGTCTGGTCCTCTTTACTTTGGTCTCCATACCTGCCGGCTCCGGAATCGGCCGATTCTTCCGAATCTCCGGAAAAAGACTCCGTGATCCGGTCCGCTTCAAAAGGACTCTCCCTGACAAATCCTCCGGCCTGACAGCCGGACTGGAAAAGGATCAGGATCATCCCGGTCACAAGGGTAAAAGATACTATCAAAGTTCTGGCACATAACCGCATCATATCAGAAATACTCCTTTCCAATATCTTGTAGCAGACTTATGCGCACAGCCATAGATCAGGTAGAAAAAGCACCTGATTCTTCTTGATTCTATATTTTCGATCCCTATTAAATAATACAGGCATTTGCCATTGATTTCAAGATGAAATTGTCATAATCTCTTAAAGATCTGCAATTATTTCTTCAAGAATCTTTATCATTTCTTCTATATGTTCTTCTTGGATAATCAGAGGAGGTACAAAACGGATGGTATTGGCTCCTGCAGAGATCAGAATCAGCCCCTTTTCCAGGGCAGCCTTCACAATCCCGGCAACTGGGCGGTCCAGTTCCAGCCCCTGCATCAGACCCAGGCCTCTGTGGTCTTTTATGCAGGAATAACGGTCTTTCAGACTTTCAAGACGGTCAAAAAGAACCTGACCGACCTCTTTGACGTGATCCACGATCCTTTCCTTCTCAAAAAGACTATAGACTTCATTTACTGCGGCGCAGGCCAGGGGGTTGCCCCCGTAGGTTGTTCCATGATCACCGGGCACCAGGGCATGGGACGCCTTCTCATTGGTAACAAAGGCTCCCACCGGAATGCCGCAGCCCAGGGCCTTGGCCAGGGTCAGCACATCGGGTTTGACGCCGTAGAGTTCATGGGCATACATGGACCCGCAGCGGCCCATGCCGCACTGGATCTCATCAAAGATCAGGAGGATATCCTTATCATCGCAGATCTTCCGGAGTCCCTCAAGGAATTCCTTATCGGCCGGGTAAATGCCTCCCTCTCCCTGGACAACCTCGCAGATGATACCGCAGGTTTTGTCAGTGATTTTCGCCTTCACATCATCCAGATTGTTAAAATCTGCAAATACCGCCCTAAGGGGAACCGGGACAAAGCCGTCCTGGTAATGGGCGTTGCCTGTGACGGACAGGGCCCCTTGACTTCTTCCGTGGAAGGAGTGATTCATGGCGATAAATTCATAGTCTTTAGACGGGTCTTTCAGCCAGGCGTACTTGCGGGCTACCTTGAGGGCTCCTTCAATGGCTTCCGTCCCGCTGTTTGTAAAAAAGACCTTGGCCATGCCGGTGCTTTTTACGATCGTTTCCGCTGCATCAACAGCCGGCCGGTTATAATAAAGATTCGAGGTATGGATGATCCGGTCAATCTGGTCTTTCAGAGCCTGATTATAGCTTTCATTGCCGTAGCCCAGTGCAAAGACAGCAATACCTGCGCCAAAATCCAGGTATTTTTTTTCATTGCTGTCATAAAGATAGACCCCTTCCCCTCTTTCAAATACTACGGGGAAACGATTGTAGGTCTTCAGGAGGGATTCCTCGCCCCTGTCCATGACAGTCTGCATCGTATTATTCATATCAAACCTCTCTTACCATTAAAAATGAAGATTGTAATCTTCTTCTCTATATTCAAAATCAAAAGCTTAGAAAAGCGGATCTTTCAAAATAGCGGTTCCGATACCCTTTTCTGTAAAGAACTCCAGCAGAAGGCAATGCTGAACTCTGCCATCCAGAATATGGACCCTGGATACGCCCTGTTCAATGGCATTGATACAGTTGGCAAGCTTGGGCAGCATACCGCCGCCTACGATGCCATCGGCGATAAATTCCCTGGCGGTATTGAGATCCATCTCGGAGATCAGGGTTTTCTTGTTGGAGGGATCCATAAATACCCCTTCAATATCGGTCAGGAAGGCAAGCTTTTCGGCATTCATTGCCTTGGCTACGCCGCAGGCCGCATCATCGGCATTGATGTTATAGGCTCTGAAATCAGCGCCCAGACCGATGGGAGCGATAACGGGAATAAAATCATTATCCATAAGGGTTTCCAGAAGTCCGGTGTTCACTTCTTTTACTTCTCCTACGAAACCGATATCCTTGCCATCCGGCATCTTTTTGCCAACCCGGAGCATGTTGCCATCCTTGCCGCAAAGTCCCACGGCATTGACACCCATTTTCTGCATCATACCTACCAGCTCTTTGTTCACTTTATTAAGGACCATTTCTGCCACGTTCATGGTCTCTTCGTCGGTGATCCGAAGGCCGTTGTAGAATTC
>CAMOVS010000270.1 GCA_946627575.1 uncultured Lachnospiraceae bacterium | reverse complement strand
AGAGAGGCTGGGGTCTTAGCCTTGAGAAGGTCTGGTCGGATGCCGATTACATGGAATCCCATGATCCGGTCTATTTTGGAGTATACGTCCCAGGAGAAAAGGGAGAGCCTGTTCTTCTGGACGGAAGCCTGAGACAGCTGACAACAGATCAGACCAGCCTTTACTGGTATTTTGATACGATTGAGGAAGGCGTGAGCTTTGATCGTTATAATGTGTATGAAGTTGCCCTGACCAACCCGAAGACCGATGATGAGGGCAAGGTCACATCATGGGATCAGATCCGTATGCTTGACGAGGGAGACCAGATCACTATTGGAGGAACAGCCAAAGGAAAAGATCACGTGGCTGATGGCTATACTTACAGCATAAGCTGCAGCCGGGGCCAGCTGACCGGGTCGTCCGACAAGGTGAAAAATGTCAGGACAGACCAGATTACCAACAGCAGGACCGGAGTTCTTATAAAGAAAGTTGATGGGGAAGGCCAGCCTCTTGCCGGGGCAAAGTTCACCCTCAAAGACAGTAAGGGCAATGACCTCGGAGCTCCCAGTTATGTTTCTGACAAGGAAGGAATGGTTACCCTGGCATGTCTGGAAAAGGGAGAAACCTATATCCTGACCGAAACGGAGACTCCAAAGGGATACCAGTCCATGCTGGAAGAGGACAAGGTCAAGATTTGCCTGGAAAATGATGGGTCTGTGACGGTCAATGGTGCTGCCGATTCTGGCAATGCCTATACAATCACTCAGGGCGATGGGGCAGCCATGCCTGAGATTGCAATCATAAACAAGCCGTTTATCTTTGAAGCCAGAAAGATTGACGCTGAGTCCCGCCTGCCCATGGCAGACGTGCGCTTCCGTCTCTTCTCACAGGTCTTTGATCTTGATGGCCAGCCAGTAAAAGATTATCTTCCGATTATGGGCTTTGACCGGCTTGTCACAGATGATAAGGGTGTGATTCCCAGGATCGATGGCAATCTGGAGCCGGGCACCTATTATCTCTCAGAGATAGCAGCTCCTGAGGGATACGAGGCTCTGGCCGAGGATATCTGTCTAAGCATCAGCCGGACGGGCAAAGTAAACCTGGAAAATGTAGATCTGCTGACCTGGCTGGACAAGAAAGAGGAAGATGGTAAGATCCGCTACACTCTGATGGTATCAAACATGAGAAAAAGAACCGTGCAGATTGTAAAGCGCGGATCCGATAGCGGAGTACTTCTGGCTGAGGCTGTCTTCTCTCTGTACAGTGAAGATAAGGTAGAAGGAGATAAACCCAAAGCCGACAGCAAGCCGGATATCACCGGCACAACCGAAGAAGCAGGAACTGTTGATCTGGGAACTCTTGCGCCAGGCACCTATTATCTCTTTGAAGATGAGGCACCGGAAGGGTACGAAGCACTGGAAGCTCCTGTGATTATTAAGGTAGAACCCGGGCGATTCACGGCATCTTATCTCGATTCACCCCTGGAGGTAAATGATCTTAAGCCGGGGCTGCGGCAGGTTACTGTCTGGAACCACTCCGGATATGAACTGCCCAGCTCGGGAGGCATCGGTACCTGGCTATACCGCTTCTTAGGAGGACTGATTTTAGCAGGTGCCCTCCTGCTTTATCACAGAAGACGGACATTGAATTAATTACACCATTAGCTGCAATGGGCACAGATGCCTTACAATCAGCCTCAGATGCAAACGGGAAAACGCCGCATCTGAGGCTGATTGCCTTTATGCTGTTTGCTTTTGATCCCTTCCGAGTGGAATTTAAGTTTTCACTTCAGGGGAAGAGCAACAATCTTACTTGCAAATTGACTTTGTTAAATTTATTGTTTATAATGAGTTTTAGCTTTACCATACACCATTAAACTCAGGAGGAAGATCTGATGCCAGACAATAACCATGGAAATCATTCCGACCGTATAAATGTGAAAAATATTTCACCGGCCGTTATCAAAAGATTGCCGCGATATTACAGATACCTTGGCGACCTGCTCAGGAACGGTGTCGTACGAATCTCTTCCAATGAGTTAAGCAACCGTATGAATGTTACCGCGTCCCAGTTCCGGCAGGATCTTAATAATTTCGGAGGTTTTGGTCAGCAGGGCTACGGTTACAATGTGGAGTTCCTCTATCACGAGATGGGGAGAATCCTGGGTCTTGAAGAGAAGAACAACATTATCATCATAGGCGCCGGTAATCTGGGTCAGGCTCTTGCCAACAACCAGGAGTTTGACAGCAACGGGTTTTCCATCATCGGCCTCTTTGATGTGAATCCGAGACTGATCGGCATGACGGTTAGAGGAGTTGAAGTCTATGATATCGATATGCTGGAGTCCTTTATCCGTGATCATGAGGTAAAGATCGCTGCTCTTACTTTGCCCAAGACAAAGGCACCTCAGGTAGCGGAGAGACTGGTGGAGCTGGGAATCCGCGCTATATGGAATTTTGCCCCGGTAGACCTGAATCTGCCGGAAGACATCATGATTGAGAATGTGCATCTGACGGATAGTATTATGACCCTTTCCTACCGGATTCACAACCAATAATCAGGATTGGATCTAAGATGTCAAAGCATCCTGAATGTCCTGCTCAGGCGGATAGGAAGGATGCTTTTACTATGTCAAAGGAAGAAAGACTATTACGGAGTAAACTATGGAATATATCGCATCAAGAGAAGAAATGCAGCGGATAGACGCATACAATATTGAGGAGCTGGGCATCCCCGGTATTGTCCTGATGGAGCGAGCCTCCCTAACCCTGGCAGATGAGATCAGTGCCCGCTTCTCTGCTGACACGGATATCCTGGTCGTTGCGGAGAGAGGAAACAATGGGGGCGATGGTCTGGCGGCAGGCCGGATCCTCCTTTCCAGAGGATACAGGGTATCTTTCTATGAGATCGGAGCGGTTGGCAAAGCGACAGACTCCTACCGGACTCAGCGGGAGATCCTTTATCGGCTGGGAGCTGACTTTCTGACCGCTTTGCCCCAGGAAGATCCCCAGGTCTGGATTGACGCCATCTTTGGTGTTGGTCTGAGCAGGGA
>CAMOVS010000269.1 GCA_946627575.1 uncultured Lachnospiraceae bacterium | reverse complement strand
CCCCGATATGTTGCCGCCGACCTCCTATCCCAGGCCGAACACGACGAGCTGGCCTCCGCCATCCTGGTCACCACCAGCAAGGCCCTGGCCGACCAGGTAGAAAAAGAAATCGAAGGCTTTCTCAAAGAGCTATCCAGAGCACCGATCATTCAGTCTTCCTTAGACCATTTCGGCTACATCCTGGAAGCCGACAGCATGGAAGACGCTATAAATACAGCCAACGAAATCGCCTCCGAGCACCTGGAGATCGTTACCGCCAATCCCTTTGAAGTAATGACCCGGATCCGCAACGCCGGCGCCATCTTCATCGGAGAACACAGCTCCGAGCCCCTGGGCGATTACTTCGCAGGCCCCAACCACATCCTGCCCACCAACGGAACCGCCAAGTTCTTCTCGCCTCTCTCGGTCGATGACTTTGTCAAAAAGTCCAGCATCATCTATTATTCCAGAGAAGCCCTGCAGGAAGTCCACAAAGACATCGAAACCTTCGCCAAAGCCGAAGGCCTCACCGCCCACGCCAACTCCATCGCCGTACGATTCGAGTAAACAGAAAGGCAGAGGTTGATCCTATATGAAGAAAGAAAGAAAAGCGCATGTGGTGCGCAATACCAAGGAAACCCAGATTGAGATCGATCTGAATCTGGACGGCAGTGGAAAGTGCCGGATCGACACCGGCATCGGATTCTTTGACCATATGCTTGGAAGCTTTGCCCGGCACGGCTTCTTTGACCTTGACTGCCAGGTCAAGGGTGATCTGGAAGTGGATTGCCACCATACCATAGAAGACACCGGCATCGTCCTCGGTCAGGCCATCCGGGAAGCCATCGGAGACAAAAGAGGCATCCGCCGCTACGGCAGCTCCCTTCTTCCCATGGACGAGGTCCTGGTCCTAAGTGCTGTCGACCTGTCCGGCCGGCCCTACCTGGTCTGCGACCTTCCCTTTAGCGTGGCAAAGGTCGGTGCCTTTGACACGGAGATGGTCAGAGAGTTCTTCTACGCCATATCCTACTCCGCGGCCATGAATCTTCACCTGAAGCTGATTCACGGTCTCAACAACCACCACATCATGGAAGGAGCTTTCAAAGCCTTCGCCAGGGCTCTGGACGAAGCCACATCCTATGATCCCCGCATCGAGGGCGTTCTTTCCACCAAAGGAAGTCTGGGAGAGTAGGGGAATTGAACGAGAAGTAAATGATAGCTAAGTAGTATTGTTAATTCGGAGAGGAGTTTGGAATGAACCATAAAGTCAGCTTGCTGGCCCGCATTTCCCCGGAAAATGTCCAGGAATATGGTGTCTGGTATGATAACTGCGGTGCGGATGCCCTTTTCTTCTGTGATGAAGCTTCCTTTGAGGGCCGGCATACCGATACCAAAATCATCAAAGCCCTATGCGCGGCTGTTGATATTCCCCTCTATGTCTGCGGTAAAGTCAACCGCTTTGAGGATATTAAGAAAATGATCTATGCCGGGGCCAGGGCGGTCGTCGTCCGGGAGGACCAAGGCCGGAATGAAGAGGAAATAAGAGAGGCGGTCGGACGCTTCGGATCGGACCGGATCTTTTTCCAGCCTGTCATAGATGGAGAGGGGAACCTTGATCTTGAGGATATCCTGGCCAGGACAGAGAACACCGTCAAAGAACAAAATTTTGGCGGCGTCTTCCTTGGCGGTGATCTGGCTTCTCCCCAAGAAGCCAGAATCGCTGATTATCTGAAAGTCCATCTGACCTGTCCGGTCTACGGCATGATCAGGGCAGACCAGCCGGATCGGATTCTGTCTGCTGCCAGAATGTCCATGGCCGATGGAATGGTTCTTGACATTCCCGGTCAGATTGATATGATGGAGGTCAAGCAGCATCTGAAGGGACGCGGAATCCCGGTCAACACCTTCGAAAGTTCGATAGAATTTGACCAGTTCAAGTTAAACAGCGACGGCATGATCCCCTGCATCACCCAGGATTACAAGACGGGCGAGGTCCTCATGATGGCCTACATGACCAAAGAGTCCTATGAGAAGACCATAGCCAGCGGGAAAATGACCTACTTCAGCCGGAGCCGACAGGAACTGTGGACCAAGGGGGACACCTCCGGCCACTACCAATATGTCAAGTCACTCACCATAGACTGCGACAAAGACACCATCCTGGCCAAGGTAGCCCAGATCGGGGCAGCCTGTCACACCGGTAATCGGACCTGCTTCTTCACCGACCTGGTAAAGAAAGATGTGGAAGCCAGGAACCCTCTCAAGATCTTCGATGAAGTATATCAGACCATCCTGGATCGCAAAAACCATCCCAAAGAAGGATCTTATACCAACTATCTCTTTGACCAGGGGGTCGACAAGATCCTCAAAAAGGTAGGAGAGGAGGCCACGGAGATCGTCATCGCCGCCAAGAACCCGGACTCTGACGAACTCAAGTATGAGATCTGTGATTTCCTTTACCACATGATGGTTCTCATGGCTGACCAGGATCTGTCCTGGAAAGAAATCACCGAAGAGCTGGCTCAGAGACATTAGCCACTGAACTTAAGTCTATGATAGATAAATAGAATTCAGGAGGATACGATGGGAGCTGTATTTGGAGCCTTTGTACAATATCTTGTAACCTTCATCATCTTCATCGCGGTAGCTGTCGCAGGGGCCTTCTGCGGAAAAAAGCTCCATGAGAGCCGGAAGGGGAAGAAGGAAGAACAATAATAACGAAAATATTTTAATATCAGGAGGATAGAGTTTTGAAAAAGTATGGAGTAAACGAACTTCGGAAAATGTTTCTGGATTTCTTTGAGAGCAAGGGGCACCTGAGAATGAACAGTTTCTCACTGGTTCCCCACAACGACAAGAGCCTTCTGATCATCAACTCCGGAATGGCTCCCCTTAAGCCCTATTTCACAGGGGAAGAGATCCCGCCCAGGAGGCGCGTGACCACCTGCCAGAAGTGCATCCGCACAGGCGACCTGGAGAACGTGGGAAAGACGGCCCGCCACGGCACTTTCTTCGAGATGCTGGGCAACTTCTCCTTCGGCGATTACTTCAAGAAAG
>CAMOVS010000268.1 GCA_946627575.1 uncultured Lachnospiraceae bacterium | reverse complement strand
ACTATAAACAGCCGAATTGGGGGCAGATTTCGGTACTTTGATATTAGTATGAAAATTACTCCGGATTATTCACCCAGACCGCTTTCGATCAGGTCAACTGCTGCCTGTAAAGCTTCCTCTTCATCCGGGCCATCACACTGGATCTCAATCTCAGAACCGCACTTAATGCATGCGCCAATAATGTTAAGAAGGCTCTTACCATTAGTGGACTTGCCATTGAACACCAGGTTAACATTGCTCTGATACTTAGCCACGCCCTTTGCAAAAACGCCTGCCGGTCTCATGTGAAGTCCCTGAGGGTTTTTGATCGTAATTTTCTGTGATACCATAGTGAATCTCCTTTTCTTGTTATTTCATAGATAACTGGTAACTCTAAGAATCAAGATGTTATGTTCTTGATAATGCACCCTGGTTAGTATTAAACATCTCTCTGTGCATGTTCTAAGGCAATTATAACGAAATAATCCAATGAAACCTCATTTCCTTTGTGCCTTTTTCACATTACATCAGGATCCCCATCGGGCCCATTTTACCATTTTTTATAATCACTGTCAAATAAGGCCTCAGGGTATTCTGGTAGACAGAAAGACGTATTCTTTTCTGCCTTTTTCATCCTCCGGATAGAGGGAAATGTACTCCTCTGCCGCTTCATAGGCTGCCTGATAATCCCGAGCCTTCTCTTCGATCACAATCTTCATAAAAAGGAATTCCTGCCGGCTGTCTCCCTTAGTTCCTTCTTGGGCATGCTCAAGAGCCTTATCATAATCCTTCTCCTCTATGTATACCCGGCAGATCCGAAGAAGAAGCTCCGAAGCCCCGGTTTCCTTATATCCCTGCTCATAGCAGGATACTGCTTCTTCAGCCCGGTCCTGATCTTCCAGGCAGCTTCCCTTCAACAGATAATTCCTGGTCTCTCCCGGATTCCCGTCGATCAGCCGGTCGTATAATTTATCGGCCTGTTTATAATCTTCAAGCTGATAATAGCATTCGGCAAGGTAAGCCTCGGCATCCTTGTCAGTATCGGAAGAAAACAGAGTTTTTTTATCCAGCAGCTCTTCAAAGAGATCTGCCGCTTTCACATAATCTTCCTCATTGAAATAGACAAAGGCCTCCTTCCGGATTTTTTCTTTTTCTCCTGTAGTCTTCCAGTGATAAAAGACACCTGATACTCCTGCGATCATCAGAAGCAACAGTACTATAATAATAATCGCAATCTTTCGCATAGTGAGCTCCTCTGTATTTATCCAATCTATCATCGATGCTTATGCCCGAGGCTGGTAGGGCGATTCCTCATCTTTTCCAAATCAAAGCCCGGTTAAGAATCCAATGGTCCGTGCGGGAGTTGATCAGATACCGGATCTCCTCCGTCCTGGATACATTATAGACTGCTGTTTTAAGTCCTTTCTCGTGGGCCAGCCGGTTGATGTCCGCTGTCAGAGGGGCTTGCGGCTGATAGCGCATAATGACCAGCTCACAGCCGTTCCTGGCTGCCGTCTCGATAGCATACCTTCTCATGGCTTTGGATACAAAGGGTGTCAGAAAGCCGGTACGCAAAGGATAGTGGGACATCTGTTCTGACACTCTGTAGTTCGATGTAAAGAAAAGCACCTTATCTCTCATACCGTACTTTTTGACACTCCTGCATATCTTCGGATAAGCAGCCTTGTCAAAATGTTCGTTAAGAACCTTCATATGAATAATGATTCTCATATCATGGTCCCGACCCCAAGCAAGGACTTCATCAAGGTCGGGAGGATACTGGGCAGGATAACGATCAGCATTCTTTCCATTGATGATGGGGTACATGAGATAATTATCTTCCGAAAGCTTGGAAGGGTCCCCTTCCTTACCGGTCAGATGATCCAGAGTAGGATCATGGAAAATAAAAAGATCTCCCGAAGTGGTGGTCCAGAGATCACATTCAAAGGTAGTGTAGCCGACTTCTTTAGCCCTCTCAAAAGAAGCTATGGTATCATCCGGCGCCAGGTCCATGGCCCCCCGATGTCCGATGGTCTCATAACCGGTCAGGCCACCGGCCCGGATCTCTGATTCCCCGGATCGGATCTGACTCTTTCCTTCTCCCCTGAAAGCCGACACGGCATAGCGCTGGCGCCGATTGGCATTGACATCATCATCAAAGACACAGATGCTGGCTGAACGCACCCGGCCCACCTCATCCATGGTCTCCTTGCCCTTGTTGTAACGCCGGATAATATAGCCATCACAGTCTTCCACAGGATCCCAGGACAGGCGGATGGTTCCCGCATTGACCTTTTCCCAGCTAAGACCGGAGACGGGAGAGAGCCGTAAGGAGGGAATCAGGATTAAAAATCCCAGGAGCAGGCAGATCAAGAGACCTGTCATACCGTATCTCAGCTTCTTATTCATATGTATCCATCTATCCAGCATGCTCTTTATCCATTTCATATTCATCCGTCTTCTGTCTATGTTGATCAAATGTCATAATTGTGTTAATGGATCCTGGCTGCAGGCAAAAGGAGACAAGATCTCATTGCTTTATATGCTATGTTTAAGGCTCCATCAAATAGCAAAAGAGGATGCCCATGAGGCATCCTCCGGCAATCTCGTCTTATTTTCTTAATCCAAGCTGCTCAATCAGGGTTCTGTAACGGGTGATATCTTTGGATCTGAGATATCCGAGAAGATTTCTTCTCTGTCCAACCATCTTCAGAAGGCCTCTTCTGGAATGATGATCCTTGGGGTTAGCTTTGAAGTGGTTCTGCAGATCATTGATTCTGGCGGTAAGAATGGCTACCTGAACTTCCGGTGAACCTGTATCGCCTTCGCTTCTTCCGTACTTTTCAACGATTTCCTGTTTTTGCTCTTTTGTAATCATGTTCTTTCCTCCTGTTTTGAATATCACCTTTACCAAGATGCGGTCGGAGTGTCCGGCAACCGGGTAAAGGATTAGCGTGTCATCACGCTCTTGTGTTTACAGTTGAATAGTCTACCACAGCTGATTTTTTTTGTAAAGCCCCCTATTTTTTTCATGGCTTTGAATCCAGCTTGTCCAGTATCATGGAGAAATAGTCCGGC
>CAMOVS010000267.1 GCA_946627575.1 uncultured Lachnospiraceae bacterium | reverse complement strand
ATACCGATCTGTGTCCTCTTTGAATGTGGCTGCATCCGGCTCAGGTATGGTAATCTGGTTAGACGGATCCCCTGTAAATGCCCATACGGAGAAATCGCTGGTCTCAAAGGATGCTTCCTCCGTGTTATTCATCATAACATCAGCATCAACATCATCCACTATGATATCCGAAGCCTTGATTGCAGTAGCCTCTTTGGTAGAGTCCACCTTATCTTTGATCTTGTCTGATAAGGGAAGATGAACCACCTGGATGTCTTCCTCAGACTCAGCATTGATCTTCTTGGACAGCTGTCCCTTCTTGAAGGTGAATTCCACTTTCACCTTGCCCTGGTCCGGCTGCACTTCTTCCATTTCTCCGGAAATGACATTGCCATCGCTGTCGGTTTTATTAACCATGAAAGCGATATCATAAAGCAGGGTGTTATCCGAAGTGTATTCTTCTCCGGAAGCGGCCTTCTCTTTATTCAGAGCCTTCATGTAGGCATCATAATTATATCCTTCTGTCTTTTTGGTGATAGGGGTAACCACGAGCTTGGCACCAGCCGGAAGAGCATCCGCCTGGCTGAGAGTCGCTTTCACCTCGACATTTTTATCGCTGTAGGTATAAGCAGGGTTAACTTTAACCGTTTTTGTTTTCTTCTTTAATGCACTGATCGAAAAGATGCTGAAGTCTTTCACGATAAAGGATACCTGATCCTGGCCTGCAAGGACAGACTTCTCCCTGAGAACGTTCTTAACTTCTACATCCGCATCCGTTATATTGTTTGCATCCTTTGTGCTCTTATAACGATCTTTTACCTGATCCTTCAAAGGAAGATGGCGCACCTGTACCTGGGCAGGAGTCTTTGCGCCCAGCTTGTTGGTAAGCTGGTCCTTCTTGAAAGAGATGGTGATATTGACCGTACCGGATTCCGGCTGAATCTCGATGGTTTTGCCGGTCGGATTCCCGGACTTATCCTTCTCAGCCTCATAAAACGCTATATCATAGAGCAAGGTGTTCTGTTTGTTATAATCTGCATCCTTGTCAGCCTTGTTCAAAGCCTTCATATAAGCGGCATAGTCATAGTCTTCGCTGCCGGAGTTTACCGGGATGACTGCCAGCTTAGCATCATCGGGGATGGCTTTGACATCGGAAAGAACTGCAGTCACTTTGACAGCTGTATCCTCATAGACATATTCGGTCTTGCGGAAAGTCTGCTCTGCAGATTATTCTTTTTTCTGATTGTCGTAGGAAGCATCTCCCTCAGGATCAATGGCAGCTTCCTCTTCCTCATTGTTATTAGAAGACGCAGCATCTCCCTCAATATCTGTATCTTCACTGACATTTTCACCGGAAGAAGCCTCTACGGACTCTTCCTCCTCTTCATCGGAAAATGTACTCTCTTCTCCAGCTTCTGCAGCTGTAGTGTCTTCCGCTGCCATTGCATAGGCAAGGTTTTTCATCGGACTGGATGAAAATACCAATACCAGGCATAGCAGGAAGGCAATCAGACTTCTGATTTTTCTTTTCATACCCTTTTCTCCCTTTGTATAATTGATTCGTTACAAGTTGCTTTCCTTTGTATATGAAAGCCGGCTTAGCCGGCTAAGCAGAGTAATTAGATGTCAGTACATTGTTTCATATGTTGAAAATACCTATAAGATATTTAAGTAATCCTTTTCACATATAAAACAATAACACTTCACAAACAATACACTAATCCACCTTTATGATAATTTTTTAACTTATCTTCGTCAAGGGAACTCTTTGTTTTATATAGGGTAAATTTTCGTAATAAATTTGTAATATTACTACTGCTTTCTTTTTTTCTTCTATTTATTGCATATTATTGCCTAAGATACCGGCGAATCATGGACTTTCACCCCTTAGAATGTGAGCCTGCCGGGCATACAAAAACCGGCTGTCTGCTTGATTGGCAGACAGCCGGCCGGACTTTGATTACATCTTTATATCAATTCAATATTCTATTACTCTTCTACGCTTTCCTTGTCTCCTTCCACATAGGGAGCAGCCGTAACAACCATCCTGAGGATTTCATCCCCTTCATTACAGATCTTATGGGCTTCCCCCGGCTCAAGGTGGATATAGTCTCCTTTAACCAGATCAACTTTCTCTCCGTCTATATACATGGTTACACTGCCCTGGAGGATGAAGAAGCTTTCCTGCATCTGCCGGTGAACATGGGGTGATACCACATTGCCGGGCATGAGCTGGACGATACCGAAGTTCATGCGGGGACCCTGTTCCAGATACTTGGGCCCGTGGTCTCCGTGACGGTGCTCTCTTTCACTTTCATTCAGATAAAACATAACCTTCTCCTTTATTTCTTATATGTTTAGATGTTGGGGTCAAAAGATACCACGGAGAATCCGCTCCTATCCATAACTATTCAGGGATCTCCACCAAGCTGTGAGCCTCTGCGACATCCTGCTTTCCTGAGGGCTCCTTTGGATCTTTTTCGTAAAGAGCCTTAAGGATAATGGGAGTCAGTATCGAACTGATAATGATCAGTAATATGACCGCTGTGAAATACGAGGAGTCCATAAGACCAACTCCTAATCCCCTTTGAGCTACGATCAATGCTACCTCTCCCCGGGTCATCATACCGCAGCCGATCTTCAGGGAATCCCGGGTGTTATGCCCCATCAGCCTGGAGATTCCGCCGCAGCCGATGATCTTCGACACCATGCCAACAATGACAAAGGCCAGAGAAAACAAAAGCAGACTGGTGTCGATCGTATGGATGTTTGTCTGCAGGCCGATGCTGCAGAAGAAAACAGGCCCGAAGATCATGTAGGAGTTGATCTCCATCTTCCTCTCTATGTAGTCTGATTCATCCAGCATACAGAGGATAACACCGGCCAGGTAGGCTCCTGTGATATCGGCCACGCCAAAAAAATGTTCCGCGATATAGGACATGGCCAGAGCCAAAGATAGCCCGAAGATAGGAATTCTCCTTGTATGGGTATACTTGTCATCCAGGATTACGAAGATCCGGAATATAACAAAACCCACCCCTATGGCCAGTATAAAGAATAATGCTGTGCTGATAACGACATGGAAAATATC
>CAMOVS010000266.1 GCA_946627575.1 uncultured Lachnospiraceae bacterium | reverse complement strand
GAGACCACAGGAGGAAATCCGATTCCAGTTCTTGTCATATTTTGTCAGGCGGAAAACTTCCACAGAATTCGATTCATCCTCATTTTTTTGCCCGCTGACGATATAATAATTCCCTGATGTCTCATAAAATGCTCCGAATATGGGAAGTTCCTTATCCACTTCCTTTCTCTCGATCAGGTGGAAATCCTCGTCATAATAAGAGATGACAAGCCAGGAGTCTTTCACTCCTGCCTGAACCCTCATATACTTTCCATCTATTTTTGTTAAATAAGATTTAACAGTGGAACTATGATATTTATTCACCCCATCATAATCCTGTGCTTCAACATTTGACCCTATAAGCGGTGTGCAGGTCAGGGCTGGATCAGTCGCGGCCAGGACCGGGGCTGCTAATAACATGCAGAAAATGACTGCGCAGCTAAAGGTCGGGACAATCCATGGAAAACGATTCATTTTCATACTTACGCCTCCTCGTCTTATATTTAATACTCGCTCCTGAAAGGTTCAGCCCTTTACAGCTATGCAAACCAGGACCATCTATAAACTCCATTTTTATAATAACATACTTCGACAGCTGTTCCGACAGTTTTTTATAAAAAGTTCATAATTTCTCTTCCAGATTATTAAAAATGAGCCAACGTAAAAATGAACCAACACAAACAAGGCTGTCGTAGTAGTTTAATGGGAAAACATTGTTCTTGAACTGCTACCCGTCAAGTAGACAACAAAAATAATTAAAAGTTTTCTGCCATCAGATTTTGTCTGGTGGCAGTTTTTATGCTACCATCATATATGTGTCATGCTTTTCTCTTGGAGTTAAAACTCCCAGGTTTCTCTGTAGTCGTTTGTTGTTATAGTAATCAATATAGTTTTCTATCATTGAAACAAGAGATTCCCTGTCTTGAAAGCGCTTTCCATAGTATCGTTCTCGTTTTAGAATGCCCCAGAATCCTTCCATCGGACCATTGTCAATACATTTGCCTACCCTTGACATGCTCTGGGTCATACCGGCAGATTCCAATTTTGCATGGAATACCCTGTTTGTATACTGGAACCCTCTGTCACTATGACATAACGGTGTTGCCCCCGGGTTCAACTCAATAGCTCTATCAAATGTATTAAATACCAATGGATTATTATTGGCGTTTCCAATAACATAGGATACGATCCTTCGGTCATACAGATCAAGAATGGCGCTTAGGTATATCTTATGTTTCTCAGGACCGATATAATACTTGAATTCAGTGACATCTGTCAGCCATTTCTGATTCGGAGCTTCTGCTGTGAACTCACGGTTTAGGATATTTTCTGCAATGAACTGTGGGTTTGAAGCCTGCCGTGTACATCCATGGCTGGAATATTTGATCGTTGATTTGATCCCTTTCTTCCGACAGATCCGTAGAACTCGTTTATCATTTACTTTTATACCGTGATAGCGTTCCAGATCATCCCTTATCCTGCGATATCCTTTGTCCGGGCTATCACGATGAATCTTCTCTATCTCATCAGCAATCCTCTGGTTTTCTGCTTCATATGCTGGTATCCCTCTATGGAGCCATTTGTAATATGCGGCCCGGCTTACTTTTCCCAATCGGCATAATGCGGATATCGGATATCCGTGTTCTTCATGTTCTTCTTTAATTGCCTGATAGACCTGATTATACCTTACCAGACTCAGCCCCGCCTCCTCTCTATCTCGTCGAGTTTTTTTAAGAAAGATATCTCCATTTCCGCACGCTCTTTTTCTGCACGGAGCAGCTTATTTTCCGCACGCAGCTTTTCTATCTCGGACATTTCTTCCGTGGGCTTTTTTCTGCCCCTTCGATCTCGAAGAGCATCAATACCATTTTTTTCATACTTAACCGTATAACTGCGGGCTTGCTGATAAGATATTTTATATCTTTCTGCCGTTTTAGTATAATTATGGTCATGTTCGATACAGTACTGTACAATTTCTACTCGTTCATCAAATGATGTTTTTCTTCCTTTGGTCATAATCATGGTTCCTCCTGTTTGGGAAGACTTTAACTCCTTATGACCATTATACTTCAAAACCCATTTCCGCAACTGAGTATTTGATCGGATCTTATATTTTTTTAGGATCTCTTTAACCGGCAAATGACCGTTCAGGTAGTCTTGAACAGCTGCTTCCTTCACCTCTTTTGGATAATACGAGGTAGAGTTTCCTGTTTGTAATCCTTGTAATCCGAATGTCTCATACAATCTTATCCAATCTTTCAACGCCTGTTCCGCCATACCATAGATCCGGCAAAGTTCACGAAAGCCATGAACGCCTGTCTGGTATTCAAGAAGAATCTTCGTTTTTTCCTCAAAAGAATATTTGTGTATAAAAGTCAAAATATGCCCCCTCCCAGGATGGCAAGAGTTTTATTATTTCTCTTGTCCACCTAGAAGGGAGCATATCAAAGATGGTCCGGAAACTCCATTTACAGTTTCCATCACCAGGTAACAGGGCAGCTACTTTATTTTTCTTAACATACGATCAGGTGGCCGGCAACCCAGCAGTAGTATAAGCACCGGTTGCCAGGGACCATATCAGTGCAGGGTGTTTGGCTGGAATAAGTTTGTATAAGGTCCGGGAAAGGGCACCCGGCACTGCGATTTCATCAGATACCCAGATCCTTTTTTATAATTTCCGCAAGGGCAGAGAAGGTGATCATAGTGAAGCCGGATTCGATAAAATAGCAACCGACAAGAATACCGACCGCCATGATGGAAATCATGGGATGAATCAGCGAGTAGATGCCAAGAACGATGGAGAGAGCGCCTGCAATCAGGCCCAGGATCCAACGCCAGCTTAATCCTTTGATCTTGAAGGATGCGTAGAGAACGGCAACACCATGGACGATAAACCAGATGGAAATAAAGATCAGCAAGGTTCGGTCAAGGGCCATCCGAACATTGGGCCTGGTAAAGCTGAAAACACCGAGAGCAATAGAAAGAATGCTGAAAATAATCTCGATGGATAAGGATTTCCCCTGGAAAGCCCGGACCAGTCCTGCAATTCCGTATACCAGGAACATAAATCCCACAAAAATACCTGTGGCTAAAAATGTCTGAACGGGACTGAAAAAG
>CAMOVS010000265.1 GCA_946627575.1 uncultured Lachnospiraceae bacterium | reverse complement strand
GTCTTACCATGGTCAACGTGTCCGATTGTACCAATGTTACAATGTGGTTTGTTTCTCTCAAATTTAGCTTTTGCCATTGGAAATTCCTCCTTAAAATGCGCCCGACAAGGCATTTTTAATATAAATATACTATACTCCGCCCGGCCGGAATCGACCAAGGCGATTCTCATTACAGCCAGACCACGGCAATTTTTGCCGCAACTGTAATGATTATATTTCATTTTAAATGTATTTGCAAGCAAAACTTACACGAGTTGAAAAAAAGTTTTCCCACTGCCTTAGCATGCAAATTACTGATATTTCCCAGCCATTATTTTCCGGCGTTCAGAATCTTATCCTGGACATTCTTCGGAACTCTTTCATAATGGTCAAAGAACATAGAATAGTTACCGCGCCCCTGGGTCTTGGACCTGAGGTCTGTAGAGTATCCGAACATCTCGGAAAGGGGAACAAAGCCATGGACCACACGGCCGCCTCCTACATCCTCCATACCCTCGATCTTACCACGGCGGGAATTGATGTCGCCGATGACATCGCCCATATACTCTTCTGGCATGGTAACATCGACCTTCATGATCGGCTCCAGAAGGGCCGGCTCTGCTTTGCGCATGGCGTCCTTGAAGGCCAGGGATCCTGCTACCTTAAAAGCCATCTCGGATGAGTCGACCTCATGGTAGGAACCGTCATAGACTGTAGCATGAATGCCGACTACCGGGAAGCCTCCCAGAAGACCTGCGCGGGTAGCTTCCTCAATACCCTGACCGACTGCGGGAATGTATTCTTTGGGAATCGCACCGCCCACAACCTCGGAATCAAAGCGGAAGGTCTCTTCTCCATTCGCATCCATAGGCTCAAAGCGAACTTTACAGTGACCATACTGGCCGCGTCCGCCGGACTGCTTGGCATACTTGGAATCCACATCAACAGCCTTGGTAAAGGATTCTTTGTAGGCAACCTGGGGTGCACCTACATTAGCCTCAACCTTAAACTCCCTCAAAAGACGGTCTACGATGATCTCCAGATGGAGCTCTCCCATACCGGCAATGATGGTCTGTCCGGTCTCGGGGTCTGTATGAGCCCGGAAGGTGGGATCTTCTTCTGCCAGCTTGGCAAGGGCTTCACCCATCTTACTCTGGCCAGCCTTGGTCTTGGGCTCGATAGCCAGCTCGATAACAGGCTCCGGGAACTCCATGGACTCCAGAATAACCGGGTGGTCTTCATCACAGATGGTATCGCCGGTTGTCGTAAACTTAAAGCCTACAGCCGCTGCGATATCTCCGGCATAAACCTTATCAAGCTCTGTTCTCTTATTGGCATGCATCTGAAGGATACGCCCTACACGCTCCTTCTTATCCTTTGTTGCGTTCAAGATATAGGATCCGGCGTCCATCGTTCCTGAATATACACGGAAGAATGCAAGCTTTCCTACAAAGGGATCGGTCATGATCTTGAAAGCCAGAGCGGAAAACGGTGCTTCATCTGAAGATTCAACACTGATTTCATTGCCGTCAAGGTCAACGCCCTTGATATCTTCTACATCTGTAGGTGCGGGGAGATATTCGATAACCGCATCCAGGAGCTTCTGCACTCCTTTGTTGCGGTATGCAGAACCACAGCATACGGGAACCATAGTGCAATCACAGGTTCCTTTTCGAAGTACTGCTTTGAGCTCGTCGATGGACGGCTCCTCGCCTTCCAGATACATCATGAGAAGATCATCATCTGCTTCGCAGATCTTTTCGATCATTTCTGCCCGGTAGGTCTCCGCCTCATCCTTCATATCTTCGGGAATGTCAGTGATCTCTACCTTTTCACCCTTTTCATCATTATAGATATAGGCTTTCATCTCCATCAGATCAATGATCCCGCGGAAGTCATCTTCTTTTCCGATAGGAAGCTGAATCATGATGGCATTCTTGCCAAGTCTTGTGCGAATCTGCTCAACAGCGCCAAAGTAATCGGCACCCATAATATCCATCTTATTGATGAATGCCATACGGGGAACATTGTAAGTATCGGCCTGACGCCAGACATTCTCTGACTGAGGCTCTACGCCTCCCTTAGCACAAAATACACCGACAGCACTGTCCAGTACACGGAGAGAACGCTCTACTTCAACAGTAAAGTCAACGTGTCCTGGAGTATCAATAATATTAATCCTATGCTCCAGAGCGCCTTCTTTTGGCTTATTGTTCTCTTCCAATGTCCAATGACAGGTGGTCGCTGCAGAAGTGATGGTAATACCCCTCTCCTGCTCCTGCTCCATCCAGTCCATGGTAGCTGACCCTTCATGAGTCTCACCAATCTTGTAATTCACTCCGGTATAGTAGAGGATACGCTCGGTCAATGTGGTCTTGCCCGCGTCGATATGAGCCATGATACCTATATTTCTGGTTCTTTCAAGTGGATATTCTCTTCCAGCCAAGGTTTCATCCTCCTGTTGCAATATTTCTTGTAGCTATTCACTCGACCGGCTGCTGCCGGCTTTTTCATATCCTATGCTCTGACACATGCCATATCATCAAGCTCAAAAGCTGCCTGTGACTAATGTTTCGAGCAAAAATTCAGCCGGATGGCTGCCTTGCAGCCACCCGACAGTAATAACCAAATACAATCTTAGAATCTGTAATGAGCGAAGGCCTTGTTGGCTTCTGCCATCCTGTGCATGTCTTCTTTACGCTTTACAGATGCTCCTGTATTGTTCGATGCGTCCAGAATCTCTTTGGCAAGCCGCTCTTCCATGGTTCTCTCTCCTCTCTTGCGGGAGAATTCTGTCATCCAGCGAAGCGCAAGCGCCTGACGTCTGTCGGGTCTTACATCGATCGGAACCTGATATGTAGCACCACCGATACGTCTGGACTTAACTTCCAGAGCCGGCTGAATGTTATTCATGGCCTCCTGGAATACTTCCAGGGCATCCTTGCCTGTTGCTTCAGCAACACGCTCAAAAGCGCCATATACGATCTTCTGTGCAACACCCTTCTTGCCATCTAACATGATATTGTTGATGAGCTTGGTAACGACTTTGTTCTGGTAAATCGGGTCGGGTAATACATCCCTTTTTGCGATATGTCCTTTACGTGGCACGTTTCTTCCCT
>CAMOVS010000264.1 GCA_946627575.1 uncultured Lachnospiraceae bacterium | reverse complement strand
CAAAAGATTTTTTTATTATTTCGACAGATCGGTTGTAATGCATGCCCGGCATTTCCGGTATGCTTTATAATAATACTTAACACTTTAAGAAAGGGAGGATATTGAAATGGTAGGCATTTTACTTGCTACACACGGCGATTTTGCCGAAGGTATCAAGATGTCTGGATCCATGCTCTTCGGAGACCAGCCCAATGTCGCAGCGGTTACCTTACAGCCGCAGGATGGACCGGATGCTCTGAGGGCTAAGATGGAAGAGGCCATTGCAGCTTTTGACGATCCGGATCAGGTTCTGATCATGGTCGATCTCTGGGGCGGGACACCTTTCAATCAGTCTAACAATCTGATTGCCGGACATGAAGATCACTGGGCTATTGTCGCCGGTCTGAATCTTCCGATGCTGGTTGATGCCCTTGCTTCCCGTGACTTTGTCGAAAGCGCACAGGAGCTTGCTAAGCAGATTATTGGAAGCGGAAAAGAGGGAATCCGTGTATTCCCTGCCGAGCTGGAACCCGAAGAGGCAGAAGCTCCGGCTGCACCGGCACAGGAAGCCGCACCTGCGGGAGCCATTCCTCCGGGAACGGTTCTTGGTGACGGTCATATTAAATATGTTTTGGCCAGGATTGATACCCGTCTGCTTCACGGTCAGGTGGCAACGGGCTGGACCAAGGCTGTAGCACCCGATAGAATTATTGCGGTTTCCGATGGAGTTGCCCATGATGAACTCCGCAAGAGGATGATCATGGAAGCGGCTCCTCCAGGAGTTAAGGCTCATTGTGTGCCGATCAGTAAGATCATCGAAGTAGATAAGGATCCCCGCTTTGGCGCAACCAAGGCTATGCTGCTCTTTGAGACGCCTCAGGATGCATTGGCTGCGATCGAAGGCGGCGTAGAGATCAAAAAGATCAACGTTGGTTCCATGGCGCACAGCCAGGGCAAGTTCGCTGTCAACAAGGTTCTTTCGCTGGACAAGAAGGATATCGAGACCTTTGAGAGACTGAAGGAGCTTGGCGTAGAGTTTGACGTCAGAAAGGTTCCGGCAGATTCTCCCGAGAACATGGATGCTCTTCTGGAGAAGGCCCGCGAAGGTCTGAATCAGTAATATGAAAGAGAGGAATAGTAATGAATGTTCTATCTATGATATTAGTCGTAATAGTTGCTTTCCTGGCTGGTGTAGAAGGTATTCTTGATGAGTTTCAGTTCCATCAGCCTCTGGTAGCATGTACCTTGATCGGCCTTGTTACCGGTCATCCTGTAGAGTGTATTATACTGGGTGGTTCTCTTCAGCTGATCGCTCTGGGCTGGGCCAATATCGGCGCAGCTGTTTCCCCGGACGCAGCACTGGCTTCCGTGGCTTCCGCTATCATTCTGGTTGTTGGAGGCAAAGGGGAGGCTGGTGTTGGTGAAGCGATCGCCATCGCAGTACCTCTGGCTGTTGCCGGTCTTTTCCTGACCATGGTGGTACGTACCGTTTCCGTTATTATCGTTCATCAGATGGACGCTGCTGCCGAGAAAGCCAACTTTGGCGCAATTCAGTTCTGGCAGATCGCAGCGATCTGTCTCCAGGGTCTTCGTATTGCCATCCCGGCAGCCCTTCTGCTTGCCATCCCGGCCTCGACCGTTCAGGGCCTGCTTGCCAGGATGCCTGCATGGCTGTCTGATGGTATGTCCATCGGCGGCGGCATGGTTGTAGCTGTAGGTTATGCCATGGTTATCAACATGATGGCTACTGCTGAAGTATGGCCTTTCTTCGCCATCGGTTTTGCTGTAGCTGCCATCTCTGATCTTACTCTGATCGCCCTTGGTGTCATCGGTGTATCTATGGCTCTGATTTATCTGACCCTTAGTGAGAACAAAGGCAGTGCAGGTGCCGCAGGTGCCGGAACAGGAGATCCTCTGGGAGACATCCTGGACGACTATGAATAGAAGGAGGTAAGTGAATATGGCTGAGAATAAAGTTAGTTTGAGCAAAAAGGACCGCATGTCCGTTTGTCTGCGCTCCACTTTCCTCCAGGGTTCCTGGAACTATGAGCGTATGCAGAATGGTGGCTGGGTATTTGCCATGATCCCTGCCATCAAGAGATTATATACCACACAGGAAGAGCAGTCTGCTGCTCTTAAGAGACATCTGGAGTTCTTTAATACACATCCTTATGTTGCTTCTCCCATCCTGGGCGTTACCCTGGCTCTGGAGGAAGACCGTGCCAATGGCGCACCCGTAGAAGATCAGGCCATCCAGGGTGTTAAGGTTGGTATGATGGGCCCCCTGGCCGGTGTCGGCGATCCGGTATTCTGGTTTACCGCCCGTCCTATTCTGGGTGCTCTGGGCGCCTCTCTGGCCCTCACCGGCAGCATCCTTGGACCCGTTCTCTTCTTTGTATTATGGAATGTAATCCGTTATGCATTTATGTGGTATACTCAGGAATTCGGTTACCGGGTAGGTACCGAGATCACCAAAGACCTTTCCGGCGGACTTCTGGGCAAGATTACCAAGGGTGCTTCCATCCTGGGTATGTTTGTTCTGGGAGCTCTGGTAGAACGATGGGTAAGTATTAATTTTGTTATTCCGGTATCCACAATTACGGCAGATTCTCCCAACTATATTGACTGGGCTAATCTTCCTCAGGGTGCAGAAGGTATCAAGCAGGCTCTTACCCAGTATGCCGGCGGGGCAACCCTGGAACCGACGATCACACAGGTTACCACTCTTCAGGACAACCTGAACTCTTTGATCCCCGGCTTTGTACCGCTGCTGCTTACCCTTCTCTGCATGTGGCTGTTAAAGAAGAATGTGTCCCCTATCATTATCATCATCGCTCTGTTCGTTGTTGGTATCCTGGGACATCTGGTTGGATTACTGTAAGTTAAGGCGGCGGCCCGTAAGGGATCGCCTGAACGATCCCGATTGAAATGGATCGGAATCCATAATGAGATACTTCAAAAAGGCCCGGAATCATCCGGGCCTTTCTGGTAGTACAGGTTTTTATCGGATCCCACATACCATACACCCCGCTCTACGGTTGATTCCATATTTATCAGATGGGAGAAGACTCCCTCCTCTATAGGGGGGAGAGAGGATTAACTTCTATCAGTGGGAGTCCAATCTCCCATCTGATAAACGCTCCGCG
>CAMOVS010000263.1 GCA_946627575.1 uncultured Lachnospiraceae bacterium | reverse complement strand
GGATTCGGTCAACAGGATGATGAGCCGGGCCAACGACACCGAGAGGTCGAGACAAGAATTCGTATCCAATGTGTCCCATGAGCTGAAAACCCCCATCACATCCATGAAGATTCTGGCCGACTCCCTTCTGGATCAGGAGGATGCACCGGTAGAGCTTTATAAGGAGTTTATGACAGACATTGTCCATGAGATCGACCGGGAAAACCAGATTATAACAGACCTTCTGACCCTGGTTAAAATGGACAAGACAGAAACCGGACTTAATATAAGCGCCGTCAACATCAATGAGATGCTGGAAGTCCTGCTGAAAAGGATTTCCCCCATCGCAGCCCAGAGAAATATCACCATCCGCCTGGAGACCATGCGGGATGTGGTGGCTGAGGTTGACGAGGTCAAGATTGCCCTGGCCTGCAATAATCTGATTGTCAATGCGGTCAAGTACAATTACGATGATGGTCTGGTTTCGGTATCTTTGAATGCAGATCACAAGTTCTTCTACATCCGTGTTAAGGATACGGGATGCGGAATCCCGGAAGATTCCCAGGAAATGATCTTTGAGCGTTTCTACCGGGTAGATAAGGCGAGGTCGCGAGAGACCGGCGGCACAGGCCTGGGTTTGGCTATTACCCGTAAGGTTCTCCTTATGCATAAGGGATCCATCCGTGTCCACAGCCGGGAAGGAGAGGGGTCGACCTTTACCATCCGGGTACCCTTGAATTATGTTGCTTAAGGTTACGATTTGCGGTCTATCCGAATATGTCGACAGGCGCGTCATCGGTGGGCAGGGATATTCTGTGTCCGGATCGGTGAACGGCGTGACAGGTAACTGCTTAAAGAGGTTAAGATCATGAATAAGCTTAGATCAGGCATCATTCTTTTCCTGATCATGGCAGCCATGGCGGCCTGCCTGGCAGCCTGTGGTTCTGAGGGAAAGGAAGAAAAAGAGCATAAGGGAAGGGAAGTAACCCTTTATTATCTGAATGTAGATGAGGATGACTATGTTGCCGTGGATTATCGGCTTTCCCAGGTAGACAATCCGGAGAAGGAATCCCAGGAAATCATAGGTCTTTTGTCCAGCAAGGATGAGGCTGACCGTTCAGACTGCAAGGTTACCATCCCGGAGGAAGTGGCCGTCAACTCCATCCAGGTTAAGGATGGAAAAGAGCAGATCGACTTCGGGGCCGGCTACCAGCAGATGGAGCCGGTTCAGGAAGCCATGATGAGGCTGGCCGTGGTTCGATCCATCTGTCAGGTGAAAGGTGTGGACAGCATAACCTTTACCGTCAATGGGGAACCGGTTCAGGATCTCAATGGGAAGGCCATAAAGGATATGACGGAGGATAAGGTCCTGCTGTCCGATGAGTTTGACCGGATCTATGAGCAGGAGAAAGAAGTGACCCTCTATTATTCCGACAGTAAGGGAAGCAAACTGATCCCCTGGCCGGAAAAAATAAAGGCCAGTGATAACGAACCATTGCTGGGAGCCGTTCTTAAAGCTCTGAAGAAAGCTCCTAAGGGGGAGGATTCCATGATCTCGCCACTTCCGGAAGGGGTGGTCATCAATCAGACTCAGATTGTGGGAAATATATGCTATGTGGATCTAAGCAGTGAGATTAACAACCTTGTCCCGGAGGTGGAGGAAGAGATCACCATATACGCCATGGTGAATACCATAGCCTCTCTGGACAATAATTACCTGGTCCAGTTCACGGTGGAAGGGGAGAGAATAGCCAGCATCAATGGCTTCAATGGTTTTGACCTGCCTCTTGCCTTTAATACGGATCTGGTCCGTGAGAAATGATGATGATTACCGCTGCTATATAGTTGAGGTCTGATCACGATAAGATCTTTCGGGCAAGCAGACAGGTATGCAATAAGAATTATGTCATTTATATCTGGAATTAAAGGAGTAAGTACGATGATAATAAACACGATAGGGAGACCGAGATGTATCTGGGGAGTATAGCTAGCGGAAGCAGCGGCAACAGCATCTGCGTCGGCCATGATGACCATTACTATCTGGTAGATGCGGGCATCAGCCGAAAGAGGATCGTGGAAGGACTGGACCAGATGGGAGTAAAGCCCGGTCAGATCCGGGGTATTTTTGTCACCCATGAGCACAATGACCACATAAGTGGTCTGGGGGTCTTCCTTCGCAAATATCCGGTACCGGTTTTTGCGACCGGTCCTACGATTGACGCTATTCTGGCCACTGCCTCTCTGGGAAAGCTGGACCGGTCTCTCTTTCATTCTCTCGAAGCCGATCACCCCATGTCCTTTGACGGGATGAAGGTTGAAGCTTCCCGAATCTATCATGATGCCGCAGACCCGGTCTGCTATAGCTTTTCCGAAGGAGAAGACAAGATTGGAATAGCTACGGATTTCGGTACCTTCGATGACTATCTGGTGGAGAAAATGTCAGGCTGCCAGTCCCTCCTGGTGGAGGCCAACCATGACCTTAACATGCTGATGACCGGCCCGTATCCTTATCCCTTGAAAAGGAGGATCAGCGGGAACCAGGGTCATCTGTCCAACGAGCGGGCCGGCGACTTTCTTTCCAAAGTCATAGACCACCGATGTAAAAATGTATACCTGGGCCACTTATCCCAGCATAACAATTACAGTGAACTGGCCTATGAGACGGTCAGACTTGAACTCATGATGCGCAATATGGATCCCGACAGCCGGGGGATTTCCCTGCAGGTAGCCAGACGAGATGTTCCCACCTACCGGAAAACAGATCGTTAGCCCCATAGAATAACCCTTAGTATATTCACCAATCAGGAAGGAAAATAATATGGAACAGACACCTTTAAAGAGAACCATCGTTACCGTGCTGGGCAGAGATTCCGTGGGAATCATTGCCAAAGTCTGCACTTATATGGCCAACAACAACATCAATATCCTTGATATCAGCCAGACCATCACCGGAGGCTATTTTAATATGATGATGATCGTGGAGTCCGATGAAGTCAAGAAGAGCTTTCCTGATATGTCCGAAGAGCTCAAACAGATCGGCGAGGAGATAGGAGTCCGCATTCAGGCTCAGCGGGAAGAAATCTTCCAGATGATGCACAGAATCTGACAGGAGGAAGCATGCCAAACATAAACGAAGTAATTGAAACTAACCAG
>CAMOVS010000262.1 GCA_946627575.1 uncultured Lachnospiraceae bacterium | reverse complement strand
CAAGGGAGAGCAGTACATCATAGAGAAGCTGTCCCAGACAAAGACGCCGGTCTTTTTGTTGATCAACAAGACCGATAAGGCCACTGAGGAGGAGATCCTCAAGGCCATCGTTGCCTACAAGGATGTATGCAGTTTCGCGGAGATCATCCCGGTCAGCGCCCGGACGGGGAAGGGCTGCGATGATCTGATCGCCACCATTTTCTCCTATCTGCCGGAAGGCCCCATGTACTATGATGAGGAGACGGTGACCGATCAGCCTGAGCGTCAGATTGTGGCAGAATTGATCCGGGAGAAATCCCTCCGCCTGCTCAGCCAGGAGATCCCCCACGGGGTTGCCGTGGTAATCGAGCGGATGAAAGGCAGGAAAAAGGGCAATATTGTCGATATCGACGCAGTGATTGTCTGCGAGAAAGAATCTCACAAGAGAATTATTATCGGCAAACAGGGCTCCATGATCAAGGAGATCGGCAGTCAGGCCCGCAAAGAGATTGAGGAAATGCTTGATCAAAAGGTCAATCTTAAGCTCTGGGTTAAGATCCGCAAAGACTGGCGGGACAGTGATATCCTGCTTAAGAATTACGGCTACAATCCGAAAGAATTATGAGCAGCCAGGAGAAACTGACCGGAATCGTTCTCTCCGAGTTTCCTCTGGGAGAAAACGACAAAAGGCTGACCATCCTCAGCAAAGAAACCGGAAAGATATCGGTGATTTCCCGAGGATGCAGAAAAGCAAAAAGCCACCTGCATGCCATATCTCAGGCGGTCACTTATGGGGATTTCCTGATCTCACGAAGCAGGAATTATAACTATCTGACATCGGGAGAGTGCAGGGATTCCTTTGGCGATCTTAAGGCCGACCTGGACCGGATTCTTTACAGTACCTATTTCTGTGAAGTGGCAGAGTACTTTACGGTGGAAGACCAGGACGAGAAAGAGATCCTCAACCTTCTTTTTCTTACTTTTTCCGCCATGAAGAAGGACCTGATCCCCCTTTCCCTGATCCGAAGGATCTATGAGTTCCGCATACTCATGGCCGCCGGTCTGGGCATGCAGTGCCATGCCTGTGTCCGCTGCGGCACCGAGGAAGGTCTTAGTGTCCTTTCATCCTATCATGGAGGAACCCTGTGCAGGTCCTGCGCAGGAGCTCCGGAATCCGCCTTCCGGGCCGGATCTTTCATGACTTTGTCCCGGGAAACTCTTTATGCCCTTCAATACACGGCATATCTTCCCTTAAGGGAGCTTTATTCCTTCCAGCTGCAGGGACAGACCAGGAGGGAATACGAAGCGGCAGTTGCAGACTATTTCAGGATTCAGGCAGACCACCATTTCCGGTCGGAAAAGATGCTGGACTCCATCTAGCTGTCTTTGGTCATAGTCAGCTTCCTGCCGGCTGAACCATATCCGGCCGGACCAGGTCAGGCTGTCTGTCGTCACTTTGTATAAACCATCTGTGAATGGGCCTTATGCCGGCAGGATCTACCGGATAAGGCTTTGAATAATAAAAATGATATGAGGTAAATAACATGGAAAAAACAATGGACAAGATTATAGCAGTTTCAAAAGCGAGAGGATTCATCTATCAGGGTTCTGAGATCTACGGCGGTCTTGCCAACACCTGGGACTACGGTAATCTGGGCGTTGAGCTTAAGAACAATATCAAAAGAGCCTGGTGGAAGAAATTCATCCAGGAAAGCCCCTATAATGTCGGCGTAGACTGCGCCATCCTTATGAATCCCCAGACCTGGGTTGCTTCCGGCCACCTGGGCGGATTCTCCGATCCCCTTATGGACTGTAAAGAGTGTAAAGAGCGTTTCCGTGCCGACAACCTCATCGAAGACTACGCTTCCGAGCATGGCATTGAGATCGACGGTTCCATCGACGGCTGGTCCCAGGAGAAGATGAAGGCCTTCATCGATGAGCATCAGGTGCCTTGTCCCAGCTGCGGCAAGCATAATTTTACCGACATCCGTCAGTTCAACCTGATGTTCAAGACCTTCCAGGGTGTTACCGAAGACGCCAAAAATACGGTTTACCTTCGTCCTGAGACCGCCCAGGGTATCTTTGTCAACTTCAAAAATGTACAGAGAACCTCCAGAAAGAAGGTTCCCTTTGGAATCGGCCAGATCGGCAAGTCCTTCCGTAATGAGATCACACCCGGTAACTTTACCTTCCGTACCAGAGAATTCGAACAGATGGAGCTGGAATTCTTCTGCAAGCCGGATACTGACCTTGAGTGGTTCGCCTACTGGAAAGACTTCTGTGTCAACTGGCTAAAAGAGCTTGGCCTCAAAGACGAGGAGCTGAAGCTGAGAGATCATGACAAGGAAGAGCTGTCCTTCTACTCCAAGGCTACCACCGACATCGAATTCCTCTTCCCCTTCGGCTGGGGCGAGCTCTGGGGCATTGCAGACCGTACCGATTACGACCTGACCTGCCACCAGGAAGTATCCAAGCAGGATATGTCCTATTTCGATGACGAAGAGAAGACCAAGTACATTCCTTACGTGATCGAGCCGTCTCTGGGAGCCGACCGTGTAACCCTGGCCTTCCTCTGCTCCGCCTATGACGAGGAAGAACTGCCCGACGGCACCACAAGGAACGTAATGCATTTCCATCCGGCTCTGGCTCCGGTCAAGATCAGCGTCCTTCCCCTGTCCAAGAAGCTGGGCAGCGAAGCAGAAAAGATCTACACCGAGCTTTGCAAGAAATACAACTGCGAGTACGACGACCGCGGCAACATCGGCAAGCGCTACCGCCGCCAGGACGAGATCGGAACACCCTACTGCGTAACCTTTGACTTTGAATCTCTGGAAGACGGCGCTGTCACTGTCCGTGACCGCGACAGCATGGAGCAGGAGAGAATCAAGATCGAAGATCTCAACCACTATTTTGCCAAGAAGTTTGCCTACTAGTAACAGAGTTTCACAAATAATTGGAGACCACGGATGAGCAAGACAAACGAAAAAATCAATATCAAGGAAATATTCGGTTCCAATGTATTTGGCGATGCGGAGATGAAGGCCAGACTGCCCAAGTCTGCCTACAAAAAGATGAAGGCTGCGATTGAAGTCGGGGCAGATCTTGATCCGGAAGTGGCGGATATCGTAGCCCATGAGATGAAGGAATGGGCTCTG
>CAMOVS010000261.1 GCA_946627575.1 uncultured Lachnospiraceae bacterium | reverse complement strand
AGAAGATGCTGGATGGATTTGAGACACATTTCCCTCAGGAAAAAAGGGAACAGGCAGCTCAGATGGGCATGACGGTGACAGATGTGGTGACGAGGGCTTCGCTGGTTCAGCAGGAGACCGTTCTTCCGAAAGAATACCCCATCGTAGCCGATGTCTTGACCAATCGGATGGAGATCAAGATGAATCTTCAGCTGGATTCTACCGTAGTCTATGCTCTTACCGATGGACTATATAATAAGGAAAAGGTTTATTATACGGATCTTAAGGTGGATTCTCCTTATAATACTTACACGCATAAGGGGCTTCCGCCAGGACCCATATGCTGTCCCGGCCAGGCGGCCCTGGATGCCGTCCTGAATCCGGATGACAATAACTACCTTTACTTCCAGACAGATTCTCAGGCAGGAGACGGATCGAATCTCTACTTTGAGACCTACGAAGAGCATTCCTCTGCCCAGGCCACCACCGGAACCACCGGAACCCAGGAGACCGATACGGTGCCGGAAGCAGCTACTGAAGCTCCCGGGAGCGGAAGTAGCACACCTGCAAAGAATACGGAAGCGGTCAAAAATACAGAAGGAGGGGCAGCAGGGACAAGCTCAGCACAATAAGACCTGCAAAAGAAGAGGGCTTCGAATTAGAGTAAATAACCTGTGACTGCCGTTTGTAACAGATTTAATACCTTTTGTCAAAAAATGACATATTCTTTCTCCGGATCTGCTATAATCTTTTTGCCGGCGTTCATAACGCCTTCCATATGAAAAAGAGAGCATTAGATGGCAGAATGGATTCGCCTTTAGCAAGGCCGGGAGGAAAGCAGGATGGAGAAAAGAGAGAGAATAGGTCAGATAGAGCTATCAATATTGTTCAATGGGAAGCGGGGCTTGTTTGCCGTAACGGCAGCAACCCTGCTCTTTCGCTGCCCCCGGGTGGGAGAGCGCCCGATGCAGCTGTTTTTGATCATGGCGGTTTATGGGCTGCTCCTTCTGATAGCGATCTGCGATCAGGAGACGGGCCTGATCCCGGACAGATGGAATCTGCTATTATTAGTCTGTGGAATGATCGATTGTATAAGCAGCAGCTCGCCGCTTATAGGAGACAGGATGGCAGGTTTTTTCTGTGTGAGCTTTTTTCTATTAATAATATCATGGGCAAGCCGGGGCGGTATCGGTGGGGGCGATGTCAAGCTGATGGCCGCAGCCGGATTTCTCTGCGGAGTCAAAGCCATACTCCAGGCAGCGGTGATCGGTTTTTTCCTTGCCGGTTTATACGGAGCAGGACTCCTGCTAAGCAAAAAAGCCGGCAGGAATGACCATTTTCCCCTGGGCCCCTTTCTTTGCTTTGGCATAGGATGGGTATGTGGATTCTAACCACTGTACGGCCAGAGAAGGGATGAAAAATTATTTCTGCTTAAAAAGAAAGCAAGCTTGATTCTTTTAGTGGCTTTTTTTGCTCTGAGAGGGTGTATTTTCCCAGAAACAATTGCCCATCGCCTTTACATCGATAGTAAAAAATGATAATATTCTAATTACAATTATTAACCACAATTGTATCAATACACTTTGACAAGGAGGAAATCACTATGCCCAGAGCAAAACAATCAATGGATGGCAATACGGCTGCCGCTCATGTAGCATATGCCTACACGGATGTAGCAGCGATTTATCCGATTACTCCATCCAGTCCCATGGCTGACGTAATCGATCAGTGGTCAGCAGCAGGACAGGAGAACATCTTCGGAAATCAGGTTGTTGTCAGTGAAATGCAGTCAGAAGCCGGTGCGGCCGGTACCGTTCACGGTTCTCTTGCAGCGGGAGCAATCACTACAACCTTCACTGCTTCCCAGGGTCTTCTTCTGATGATCCCCAACATGTATAAAATCGCAGCAGAGCAGCTGCCCTGCGTTTTTGATGTATCCGCACGTACTGTTGCTACACAGTCCTTGAATATCTTCGGTGACCACAGTGACGTATATGCCTGCCGTCAGACAGGTTTTGCTATGCTTGCCGAGAGCAATCCCCAGGAAGTTATGGATCTGAGCCCGGTTGCCCATCTTTCCGCAATCGAAGGCAAGGTTCCCTTCATTAACTTCTTTGACGGATTCCGTACCTCCCATGAGATCCAGAAGATCGAGAAGTGGGACTATGAAGACCTGAAAGAGATGTGCAACATGGAAGCTGTTGAAGCATTCCGTGAGCATGCACTGAACCCGGAGAAGCCGGCTATGCGTGGTTCCCATGAGAATGGTGACGTATTCTTCCAGCACCGCGAGGCCTGCAACTCTGTATACAATGCTCTTCCCGCTGTTGTTGAGAAATATATGGCTAAGATCAACGAGAAGCTGGGAACCAATTATGACCTCTTCAACTATTATGGTGCTCCGGATGCAGACCGCGTGATCATCGCTATGGGATCCATCTGCGACGTAGCAGAAGAAGTTATTGATTACCTGACCGCAGCTGGCGAGAAGGTTGGTCTGATCAAGGTTCGCCTCTATCGTCCCTGGGTATCCTCCGCTCTTCTTAAAGTGCTTCCGGATACTGCAAAGAAGATTGCTGTCCTTGACCGTACCAAAGAGCCGGGATCCCTGGGAGATCCTCTCTTCCTCGATGTGGCAGTTACCCTCCGCGAAGCAGGAAAGAACGATATCGTTCTGACCGGCGGACGTTATGGCCTTGGATCCAAGGATACACCGCCTTCATCCGTATTTGCAGTATATAAAGAACTTGAGAAAGATGATCCCAAGCCGCGTTTCACCATCGGTATCGTGGATGATGTAACCAACCTTTCTCTTCCGGAAGTTAAGCCGGCTCCCATCACTTCTGCTCCTGGTACAGTTGAGTGTAAGTTCTGGGGTCTGGGCGGAGACGGAACCGTTGGTGCCAACAAGAACTCCACCAAGATCATCGGCGACCACACTGATAAATATATCCAGGCATACTTCCAGTATGACTCCAAGAAGACCGGCGGTATCACCATTTCCCACCTTCGTTTTGGTGACAACCCCATCCGCAGCCCCTATTACATCAATCAGGCTGACTTCGTAGCCTGTCACAATCCGTCTTATGTAGTCAAAGGATACAAGATGGTACAGGATGTTAAGCCGGGCGGCTACTTCCTGCTGAACTGCGTCTGGGAT
>CAMOVS010000260.1 GCA_946627575.1 uncultured Lachnospiraceae bacterium | reverse complement strand
TCATATAAAATGACTTTGTGGAGTAAAGTGTCGTTTTGTGGATGAAAAGTGGAGTGAAAACCCACTTTTGTGGAAGAAGGTGAAGGGAGAATGTTTCAGGGTGAATATAAACATGGCCTTGATGCAAAGGGTCGTCTGATACTCCCTGTCCGGATCCGGGAGGGACTTGGGCCTAAGTTTATATTGACTAAGGGCCTTGATGGATGTCTCTTTATTTTCTCTCCCGAATCCTGGGAAGCTTTTTCCGAGAAGCTGAAAGGCTTATCCACTTCATCTAGAGACGCAAGGAGACTGGTTCGTTATTTCATCGGAAGCTCGGTAGAGTGCGAGGCGGATAAGCAGGGCAGATTCCTGATTCCGCCGGTTCTCCGTGACTTTGCCCACATCGGCAAAGACGTTACGGTCCTTGGAGTCACGGACCGGATTGAGCTCTGGTCTTCCGAGCTTTACGAGGCTTACCAGACCGATAATGATGAATCCATAGAAGACATTGCCGGAGGACTGGACTTCTGATGCAGAGTGAATTCAAGCACATTTCCATCATGCCTGATGAAGTGATCGAATATCTGAATATTAAGCCTGACGGAATCTATGTGGACGGTACTCTGGGCGGGGGAGGCCATGCCTTCCTTGTTGCCGGTCGTCTGTCGGGTCAAGGACGGCTGATCGGGATCGACCAGGACGGGGATGCCATACGGGCTGCCGGAGAGAGACTGGCGGATTACCGGGACCGGGTTGAGATTGTCAGGGACAATTATTCATCCATGAGAAAGATTCTGGAAGACCGGTCCATAGACCGGGTGGACGGAATCCTGCTTGACCTTGGGGTTTCCTCGTGGCAGCTTGATCAGGGACAGCGGGGTTTTTCCTACAGGGAGGATGCTCCCCTCGATATGAGGATGGACCAGCGTCAGGATCTGACAGCTGCCGATATTGTCAATGATTACAGTGAGACGGATCTCTTTCATGTGATCCGCAATTACGGAGAAGATCCCTTTGCCAAAAATATTGCCAAACACATTGTCAGGGCGAGGGCGGAGAAGCCGGTTGAAACCACTGGTCAGCTGGCGGATATTATCAAAGCCTCCATACCTGCCAAAGTGCGCAAGGGCGGAGGACATCCGGCCAAAAGAACTTTTCAGGCTCTTCGGATCGAAGTAAACCAGGAGCTGGAGGTTCTTAAGTCCAACCTGGAAGACATGGTTGATCTTTTGAATGACGGGGGCAGGATGTGCGTGATTACCTTTCACTCTCTGGAAGACCGGATTGTAAAGAAAACCTTCCGGGCCTGCGAGAATCCCTGCATATGCCCTCCGGAATTTCCTGTCTGCACCTGCGGGAAAGTATCCAAAGGCAGGGTGTTGACACGAAAACCGGTTCTGCCGGATCCCAATGAATTGGAAGAAAACAGCCGGGCCAGGAGCGCCAAGCTCCGGGTATTCGAGCGGAGGATGATATAATATGAAAGCATTTCACAGTACCAACGAAAGGTATGACTATATATTCGGAAATACCGCACGGAAACTGGAGATTCCGGAATCTCCCCGTCGGAATCCCGGAAAGAAGAAGACAGGAGGATCCGGAAAGCGGGCGGTGACCCAGAGGACCATCCAGCGGCGGGCCATGGAGAAGGCCCGCAGGGAAGAGGCGGAGAAAGCAAGGCACAAGGCCTGGTTCCTGGAATTTGACTGGAAGTACACGGTGGTGGTTATTATAGCACTTACCATCTGCTCTCTGGCCTGCTTGTTTTATGTCTCTAGAGTGGCCCGGATCAACCGGATGCAGCAGGATCTTTATGATCTTAAAGCACAGAACATGGCTCTGTCCGGCAAGCAGACGGCTCTGAAGGCTGAAGTGGATAAGGCTGTGAACTTAGAGCAGATCGAGGAATATGCCAAGAAACATCTCAAGATGAAATTCCCCGATAAAGAGAGTATTATCCGATATAGAATCAACACCAACGACTATTTCAGGAAATATACAGACTGAAGCAGACGAATACAGCAGGAAAATATAAGGGTGTGGATGTGGTGAAGAAGACGAAGAACTTCCACAGGCTCACCAACGAAATGAGGGCCAAGCTGAGTATCACATTCCTGGCTATGCTGGGCCTTTTTTTCGTTTTGATCGGCAGGCTGATCTATCTGAACGTGGACCGGGGAACCCGTTATGAGACCATGGTTCTAAGCAGTCAGAAGAACGAAAGCACGATCATCCCCTATGAGCGTGGGAAAATATATGACAGAGATGAAAATATCCTGGCAACCAACGAGAAGCTCTATGCTCTCGTCCTTGAGCCTAAGAACATTCTGGATCATGAAGGGAAATATGAAAGTCTCATTGTAAACAGCATTGTAGAATATTTCGGTTTCAGCCGTAGTGAGCTGAAAACCGTGATTGAATCCAATCCCGATTCCTACTATGAGGTCTTTCGGAAGAATCTGACTTACGATGATGTTTCAGCCTTCATGAAGTTCCAGGATATGGCCGGAGAATCGAAGGAAGGAAAGAGTAAGGAAGAGCAGGAGCTGATTGAAAGAGCTTCCAAGGTTACCGGGGTCACCTTTGAGGAGAGCTACAAGAGGGTCTATCCTTATAAGAGCCTTGCCTGCAGGGCTATAGGTTTTACTTCCTCCGGCAATGTGGGCAACTGGGGGATCGAACAGTATTACAGCGATATCCTTAACGGGACCAACGGCAGAAACTATTATTACTTTGACCAGACGCTGAATCTGGAGAAAGCGGTAAAGAATCCTATCAACGGAAATTCCGTTGTAAGTACTCTGGATCTGCAGATTCAGCAGATCATAGAAAAGAGACTTCGAGCCTTCGACAAGAGGGTTGGAAGCGAGATGACCAGCATTCTGGTCATGGATCCTAACAACGGAGAGATTCTGGCTATGGCCTCCTCCAACCCCTTTGATCTTAATGATCCCATGGATGAAAATTATCTGAAGATGATTTATACCGATGCCCAGATTCAAGAAATGAAAGATTACACGGAGGCTGTGGAATCAGGCCGGGTCAAAGAAAAGAAAAACAGCAAAAAAAAGAAACTTTATGACGGTTTTTACTCATTGTGGAGGAATCCGATCATCAGTGATACCAATGAGCCCGGTTCCACCTTCAAGCCTTTTACCGTAGCTGCGGGAC
>CAMOVS010000259.1 GCA_946627575.1 uncultured Lachnospiraceae bacterium | reverse complement strand
CTGGAGGAATATATACATTGGAATGGTCAATTGATCGACCGCTGCTACTATCATCCCCATGACCTGCCCTACGTCAACGCCAGAAGGGCCTGGCAGTCGGTATGCTGCCTGCTGGCCGGGAAGACGGAAGAGGGAGAAGAGATGCTGGACCGGATCGGGCAGGATCGATTTGAAGGGGACGGATTGTCGCCCAAGTTGATCATGCGCCAGGACGGGACCCGGTATGAGCCCATGTCCAGGCTCTTTCTGATCTATAATTATGCAAAGTACTATCGCTATCATGGCATGACGGAGAAGGAGGCAGACCTGCGCAGCCGTTATCCCTACGCTTTTACCCGCTTTGATGACGGGAAGCATGATGATCACGATGCATTTTATGAATCGCAGATGTCGGAAGGGAAATCTCTCATCTACTATCCTGTCTTTGACCGCATCTACAAGGTGGGCTTTGAGGAGCCGGATTTTTATCTTTTCTATGATAAGGACCGGCAGATTCCTGTGGAGGACTGCCTTTATTACGGCCCGGAAAAAGAAGAGAAACAGGGTTCGGAAATCAATACCGCAAAGATACATGATCAAGCATTCCATGATCACATAGAGGAGGAAGCTATGAGCAAACATTCATTGGATACTATATGTGTACAGGGGGGCTATGTGCCGGGCAACGGAGAGCCCAGACAGGTTCCCATTGTACAGAGCACCACTTTTAACTACGAATCCAGCGATGCCATGGGCCGGCTTTTTGACCTGGAGGATGAGGGCTATTTCTATACCCGCCTTCAGAATCCGACCAACGATTACGTGGCATCCAAGATCTGCCAGCTCGAAGGCGGAACCGCAGCTATGCTGACCTCTTCCGGCCAGGCGGCATCTTTTTATTCCGTATTCAATATCGCTTCCTGCGGTGACCATGTGATCTCCTCCTCTTCCATCTACGGGGGAACTTTCAATCTCTTTTCGGTAACCATGAAAAGGATGGGAATCGACTTTACTTTTGTAGATCCCAACTGCAGCGAGGAAGAGCTTGATGCCGCTTTTCGTCCCGAAACCAAGGCGGTATTTGGAGAGACCATTGCCAATCCGGCCCTGACGGTTCTGGATATCGAGAAGTTCGCCAAGGCAGCACATGCCCATGGCGTTCCCCTGATTGTTGATAATACCTTTGCCACACCGGTCAACTGCCGTCCCTTTGAGTGGGGGGCAGACATCGTCATTCACTCCACCACCAAGTATATGGACGGACACGGGTCGGCCGTGGGCGGCTGTATCGTGGACAGCGGAAGGTTTGACTGGACCAGATATCCGGATCGCTTTCCGGGTCTCTGCACTCCGGATGAAAGCTATCATGGCATAACCTATACCGAAAAGTTTGGACTGGGCGGAGCCTTTATAACCAAGGCGACAGCCCAGCTGATGAGGGATTTTGGTTCCATCCAGTCTCCGCAGAACGCCTTCCTGCTCAATCTGGGACTGGAAAGTCTTCATGTGCGGGTGAAACGTCATTGCGACAATGCTATGGCGGTAGCCTCCTATCTGGCTGACCATGACAAGGTAACCTACGTCAATTATTGCGGCCTTCCGGGAGATCCCTACCATGAGCTGGCTCTCAAGTATCTGCCCAAGGGGTCCTGCGGCGTCGTCAGCTTTGGCGTCAAGGGTGGAAGAAAGGCTGCGGAAGAGTTTATGGCACATCTGAATCTCGGACATATCAAAACCAATGTAGCCGATTCCAGAACCTGCTGCCTGCATCCGGCCAGTGCTACCCACAGACAGATGAGTGACGCAGAACTGGAAGCCTGTGGCGTGAAACCCGATCTGATCCGCTATTCCTGCGGACTGGAGGACGCCGGAGACCTGATTGCAGACCTGGCTCAGGCTCTGGAAAGCATCTAAGAGTGAAACGGAGTTCATATGGATAATATTAAAATACTTGTAGCGGACGATGAAAGCCGGATGAGGAAGCTGGTCAAGGACTTTCTCCGGAAAAAAGGGTTCGAAGTCGTGGAAGCGGCAGACGGCGAAGAAGCCCTGGACCGTTTTTATGAAGACAAGACCATCAGCCTGATCATATGCGATGTAATGATGCCCAAGCTGGACGGCTTTGAAGTGGTTCGGGAGATACGGCAGAATTCCAAGATTCCCATCATTATGCTGACGGCCAAAGGGGAGGAAAGTGATGAATTGGTGGGATTTGACCTGGGTGTGGATGAATATATCTCCAAACCATTCTCACCAAAGATTCTGGTTGCCAGAGTGGAGGCTATCCTCCGCCGCACGCATTCTCTTGATGAAGCCGAGATCCTTGAGGCAGGAGGCATTGAGATTAACCAGGAAGCCCATGAAGTGAGAATTGACGGCAAACCGGTGGCTCTCAGCTTCAAGGAATTCGAGCTGCTGCATTATTTTATGGTGAACCAGGGTGTGGCTCTTTCCAGAGAGAAGATCCTGAACAATGTATGGAACTATGATTATTTTGGCGATGCCAGAACCATCGATACCCACGTGAAAAAGCTGAGAAACAAGCTGGGCGACAAGGGATCCTATATCCGGACGATCTGGGGCATGGGTTACAAGTTTGATATTCTGGAAGATGAACATGATTAAATGAAGATAAAAGAGTAAGGGGTTGTATCCCTGCATCACGAAGCAGTTGCAGGAATCAATGGTATCAAAAAAGGAGGGATAGACAATGGTATTGACAGAGAATCTCAAAAAAATCATGCTGGCCGGAATCGGAACCATAGCATCCACGGCAGAAAAGTCCAGGGAAATCCTGGAGGATATGGTGAAGAAGGGTGAGATCACCATGGATCAGGCTAAGATTCTTAACGGAGATTTTGCACAGAATCTAAAAGAAAAGTCCAGGAATATCAAAGAGAAATCTCAGGACATTAGAGAGAACATCCGTAAAAAAGCAGCCCGCAAATATCCTGATAATGATTTCTCCGATTTTCTGTCAGCCCTTAATGAGGGACAGCTGGAGGCTCTGAAAGAACAGATCAATGCCTTTGAAGAAGCCTTACAGGCAGTTGAGCCGGAAGAAGTTCCGGCGGATGAGGCAGAGGCTGGCGGAGAAGCCGTCGAATCAGCAGAGGAGTGTCTACAAGATAGTCTCCCGGAAGGGGAAGACAAGGCAGAAGAAGAGGAAGCCGTAGA
>CAMOVS010000258.1 GCA_946627575.1 uncultured Lachnospiraceae bacterium | reverse complement strand
GAAAGAAGGTTCAGTTTCCTCCGGTCAAGCAGGCAGCCCTGGAATACGGGATTCCCGTCTACCAGCCTCAGAAGGTGAAAGAAGAAGCTTTCCTGGCTCAGCTTAGGGAGATTGGTCCCGATGTCATCGTCGTGGCAGCCTTCGGACAGATTCTTCCGGAATCTATTCTGAACCTGCCTCCTTACGGATGTATCAATGTCCACGCTTCCCTCCTTCCCCGCTACAGGGGAGCGGCTCCTATTCAGTGGGCCATCATCAATGGTGACGAGGAGACGGGTGTGACCATCATGTACATGGAGAAGGGGCTGGATACCGGGGATATGCTTGCCAAAGCCAGCATAGCTGTTGACCCGGAGGAGACCGGGGACAGCCTTCACGATAAGCTGGCGGCTCTGGGCGGCCCCCTTCTTCTGAAAGTGCTGGACCAGGTGGAAGCAGGAACGGCGGAAAGAACCAGGCAGAATGATGCGGAAAGCTCATATGCCCGGATGCTTGACAAAGACCTGGGCCGCATACATTGGGATGATGAAGCAATAAAAATAGAGAGACTGATCCGGGGACTTAATTCCTGGCCATGTGCTTTCAGCTCCATGGGTGATAAGACCCTGAAGATCTGGAAAGCCAGAGTAGCTGACATCGATAAAAATGAATGTGATAATACTGAACCAGCGGCAGCTCCCGGAACGGTTGTCGGAATTATGAAGGATGCCATCCGCGTCGCCTGCGGACAAGGATGTCTGGACCTGCTGGAAGTCCAGCTGCCTGGCAAGAAGAGGATGACGGTGGATGCTTTTCTTCGGGGGCATAATCTTAAGACAGGTTTTGTCTTTGGACAGGATGGACCTTCAAGCTGAATTCAGGAAAAGAAACGCTGAGGGAACCAGGGGCTTTACGATGCCGGAACCTGTCAAGGAAGGATCAGCAGAATTATGGAAACAAGGATGGACGCCAGGGAGGAAGCCCTGCTTACTCTCATGGATATAGAAAAAAACGAAAAAAAATCTCATATTGCCATCCGGGAGACCCTGATGCGCTTTCAGTTTGCTCCTAAGCAGGACCGGGCTTTTTACAGCAGACTCTGCGAAGGGGTTCTGGAGAGAAAAATATATCTGGACTATATTCTGGATCATTTTTCCCAAAAGCCTATGGCCTCCTGCAAGCCTATGATCCGCAACCTGCTCCGCATGGGCAGCTACCAGATTCTATTTATGGATGTTCGGGATGCTGCGGCATGCAGTGAGGCGGTCAAGCTTGCCAGGAAAAAACACTTTAGCCAGCTGACCGGATTCGTTAACGGAATTCTTCGGACCATCGTCCGCCATAAAGACCGGCTTCCGCAGCCCGACCGGCAGGAGAACAGGGAGGAATACCTCCATGTTATCTACTCCATGCCAAAATGGATCGTTACTCTTTTGCTGGAGGCTTATGGGCCACAGGAGACGGAAAAAACTCTTGCATTCTTTCTAAAACCCTCCCCCCTGACTGTCCGGACCAATCTTTCTAAAATCAGTCCGGACCAGCTCAAAGAGATGCTTGCGGCAGAAGGAATAGGTTCAGAAGAGGGGCGTATTTTCCCTCAGGCCCTTTCTCTTAAGGGCGTCAATTACCTGCAAGGTTACCAAAGCTTTCAGGAGGGATATTATACCGTTCAGGATGAAAGCTCCATGCTGCCGGTCATGCTGGCGGATATTCATCCCGGAGATACCATCCTGGATCTCTGTGCGGCACCGGGCGGCAAGACCCTCCATGCCGCGGACAGGCTGGGGGGAAAGGGCCTTGTCATTGCCCGCGATCTGAGTGAAGCGAAGACGTCCTATATCTATGACAATGTAGAACGGTGCGGTTTTGACCATGTCACCATCGAGGCAAAGGACGCCACGGTATATGATCCTGCTATGGAAAATCGGGCCGACCTGGTCCTGGCCGACCTGCCCTGCAGCGGCCTGGGAGTCCTTGGCAGGAAGAGTGATATACGATACCGGCAAAGCCCCGACCAGCTGAAGGATCTGGTCAGACTGCAGAGAGAGATCCTGGCCCATGCATGGCGTTACCTGAAGCCGGGCGGCCAGCTGATCTATTCCACCTGCACCCTGAATCCCGGAGAAAATGAAGAAAATGTGCGATGGATTCTTGATCATACCCCCCTTGTGCCTCTTTCACTGGAAGGAAGGCTGCCGAAGGCAATAGCAGGGAAAGAAGGGAAAGAAAGGAAAGGATCCGGAGAAAACTATATAACCCTGCTGCCGGGAAGCGACCACTGCGATGGTTTCTTTGCGGCATGCTTCACACGGCCATAAAGAAAAATACTTGCAGCATTCTAGTAAAGGAGCCTGTCCATGCAGTGGAATGATTTGAGATCCATGACAAGGGAAGAATTAAAAGAGGCGGTTGCCGCCGCCGGAGAAAAGGGCTTCCGTGCGGACCAGATTTATGGCTGGCTACACAGAAAACTTGTGAGCAGGATGGATGAGATGGTCAATGTACCGGCCTCCTGCCGCAAGGCTATCCTGGATGCCCACCCCCTTTGGGGCGTGGAGAAGGCGGAAGAGTTTGTATCGAACATAGACGGGACCCGCAAGTACCTTTTTGCTCTTCATGACGGGCAGATGGTGGAGAGCGTGCTGATGCGCTATCATCATGGCAACTCAGTATGTATTTCCTCCCAGGCCGGATGCCGGATGGGCTGCAGCTTCTGTGCTTCCACCCTGATGGGACTGGCCCGGAACCTGACGCCGGCCGAGATGCTGGATCAGATCTATACGATTCAGCGCGAGACCGGGGAGAGAGTGTCCAATGTGGTGGTGATGGGCACCGGAGAACCTTTTGATAATTATGATGCCCTGAGCCGGATGCTTGCCATCCTTTCCGGGCCGGACGGGATCCGGATCGGACACAGGAGCATCACGGTATCTACCTGCGGCATCGTACCCATGATCTATCGTTTTGCCAAGGAACATCCCCAGGTAAACCTGGCCATATCTCTTCATGCACCGGAAGATGAACTCCGGAAACAAATGATGCCCATCGCCAGGAAGTATTCTTTAAAAGAATTAATGAAAGCAGCCTCCTCCTATGTGCAGACTACCGGGAGGCGGATCACTTTTGAATACAGTCTTGTAAAAGACGTCAATGATACATATGAACATGCAGATACACT
>CAMOVS010000257.1 GCA_946627575.1 uncultured Lachnospiraceae bacterium | reverse complement strand
TTCAGTTTCTCCTATAATTGACGGAGCTTGATTTTGCCTCGATTACACTGCAAGAGCAACAAAATCGGGCATCCGACAAGCTTTGTAAGTGAATAATTATTGCTTATAGAGGAGGAAACAACTGATAGATACAGATATTGAAAAGGCCCCCGGAGTTGATTTCCGGGGGCTTTTATAAGATAAGAGACCCTTCCTCCTTAGATGCTGGAGCTGGGTTTTGTCTTGAGAGCTAGGGAAAAATGCCAGTGAACTATTTGCCGGTATATCATCAAAGGAGACTTGATTATGCTTACCTACGATCTGACCGGAACGAAGGATTCCCTTTATAAGCAGATCTACCAGAATATTAGAGAAGATGTCCGCAGTGGAAAACTGTCCGCCCATGAGAAGATGCCTTCTAAGAGAGCCCTGGCTCAGAATCTTAACGTCAGTATCGTTACGGTGGAGCATGCTTATGACCAGCTTGTCAGTGAGGGATATCTTTATTCCAGAGCCAGGAGAGGATACTTTGTATCGGATATCGGAGACCTGGAGAGAAGAAAGCCGCCCAAGCCGGTTTCCAGGGACATCCGCATACCGGAGGAAGCCCCCGGGCTTCTATTTGACTTCTCTTCTAATCGGACAGAAAGAGAGCATTTTCCCTTCTCGGTCTGGGCCAGACTTATGAGAGAGGTTATTTCCCTCAGGGAGCAGGACCTGCTTGTCAAGGCGCCCTGCAGCGGGGTGGATGAACTTCGGCAGGCTATCACAGACCATCTGGCTTCCTTCCGGGGGATCAATGTGGATCCGGCCCAGGTAATTGTGGGTGCCGGGACGGAATACCTCTACAGTCTGCTGGTTAAGCTTATAGGAACCGATTCGATTTATTGCATAGAGAATCCCGGTTACCGGAAACTGATGAAGATCTATGACAGCAATGGCGCTCCATGTGTATATGCCGGATTGGATGAGCAGGGAATCCGGATAGACCAGCTAAGAAGCAGCGGTGCATCCATAGCCCACATCAGTCCCACACATCATTTCCCCACAGGGATCACCATGCCGGCTGCAAGACGTTATGAACTGCTGGCATGGGCTTATGAAAGCCAGGACCGCTATATCATAGAGGACGATTACGACAGTGAATTCCGTCTGAGCGGGAAGCCCATTCCCGCTTTGGCCAGCATGGACGCCGGAGACAGGGTTATATACATGAATACATTTTCCAAGTCTCTGACCTCCACCATCCGGATCAGCTACATGGTTCTGCCGGAAAATCTGGCCAATCTATTTTACAAGAAACTGTCATTTTACTCCTGTACCGTATCTACCTTCGAGCAATACACTCTGGCAGCTTTTATCAGCCAGGGATACTTTGAGAAACATATTAATCGTATGAGAAGATACTATCGGAAGAAAAGAGAGAAAATCCTGGAGGTCATCCGGGAAGTTTTCGATGGTAAGGATTATCGAATACTGGAGAAGGACTCCGGACTGCATATGATCCTGGAGTTCAATACCAATTTTTCCGACCGGGATCTGAAGGCAAAACTGGAAGAGAAACAGATCCGGATCGCTACGGTCAGTGATTATTATATGGGAGAGGCTCCGGAGGAGACCCACCAGTTCCTGCTGAATTATTCGAATATAGATATCGAAAGCTTTCCGTATGCCATGAAAGCGATCAGGGAATTGCTTTGATGTCCATTTTTTTCATAATGTGGTAAGATATATTGCAGAAACAAATTCTTCTTATCACACAGAGTTAAGGAGGAAGACCCGATGGATGCGGATAAAAGCATATATGGAAATCATCTGGAGCAAATGAATCAAGTGATGGACCGGCTGAAAGAATCTATGGACCGTGTCAGACAGGAAGTGGGAAAACGAACGGGGATGGATCCTGTGGAGCACCTGCTCTGTCGTATCAAGTCAGAGGAAAGCATGCGGGAGAAATGCCGTAGAAATGGCCTTCCGGAGACGGAGGAAAGCGCCCTTGTAGACATTCATGATGCTATAGGATTCCGGATCGTATGTGCCTTTCTGGATGATGTCTATGCCATGAGGGATGGGATCGCCGGGCTGCCGGGTCTTGAGGTTGTCCGTGAGAAGGATTACATACGTCATGCCAAGCCTAACGGTTACCGCAGTTATCATATGATTATAAAGATCGAGGGATATTTTGCTGAGATCCAGTTGAGGACCATCTCCATGGATACCTGGGCGGCTTTGGAGCACCACATTCGCTACAAGAAGAGAACCGGAGGGAATCAGGCCCTGATCCATGAGGAGCTGAAGAGGTGTGCGGATGAGCTGGCTTCTACCGACGTATCCATGCAGATCATTCGGAATATGATACAGGAAGAAAAGGACTGATATAATGAAAATACTACTCGCAGAAGATACCCGGGACCTGAACCGGGCCATAAGCTTCCTTTTGGAACATGAGAATTACCAGGTGGACAAGGCTTTCGATGGAGAGGAGGCTTTGGAATATCTGAGAAAAGACAGCTATGACGGGATCATATTGGACATCATGATGCCAAAAGTGGATGGACTGACGGTCCTGCGCGACCTTCGAGGGAGGCATATCATGACGCCGGTTCTCATGCTTACGGCCAAGGCTGAGGTGGATGACCGGGTGGAGGGGCTGGATGCCGGAGCGGATGATTATCTGCCCAAACCATTTGCCATGAAAGAGCTTCTGGCCAGAATCCGGTCTATGACAAGGCGGGCCGGAACTTATACCGAGAAGGAGATGCACTTCCATGATGTATCCCTGGATGCAGCTACCTTCGCCATGTCTGCCGGCAACAGTGTTAGATTATCTATTAAGGAATTCGAACTGATGCAGACCCTCATGGCCAACACGGATCTGGATCTGGAGACCCAATACCTTCTGGACCATGTCTGGAGGGATGAGCCGGAGGCTATGAAGGATACCGTCTGGCTCTACATCTCCTATCTGAAGAGAAAGCTGGAGGCGATTGATTCCAAGGTCAGCATAGCCGGCGGCAAGGGCGGAAGCTTCCGGCTGATCAGGCAGGATCAAGAGTAGCTGCTGATAGGAGGAGCAGCTGGGGCAATTAAGGTTAGTATACATTTAGAAGGAGGAATGCCCATCTATGAATGCACGAGAGATTCAGCGCTTACGAATCAAGTTCATACTAATCGCCATGG
>CAMOVS010000256.1 GCA_946627575.1 uncultured Lachnospiraceae bacterium | reverse complement strand
CCAAAAGCCATATCTCTTTGTCTTCAAGCTCTTTCAGCCGGGTCAGGAGTTCTTCGATGCCATGGACCACCATGGCTCCCTCTACATGGTAGGCGGGATCCCTGGTCAGGACGATATTGGTCCGATTGGGCAGGGGCCGCCCTCCCGGAAAGCTTTCCAGGGTTTTTCTTCCCATGACGATCACGTGGCCGGAAGTTTTCTCTTTAAAGTATCTCATATCCTTTTTCAGATGGAAAAGGAGATCGCCGTCTTTTCCGATCCCCCAGTTCCGGTCTGCTGCCGCAATCAGATTCATCATGTAATCCGCTCCTTATATGGCTATGGGTATGTTCTTTACCTGGGGACCGGTTTTGTAGTCTTCTATGGTAAAGTCATCTACGGTAAAGTCATAGAAGTTCCTGACTTCAGGATTCAGAGTAACCTTTGGGGCCGGGTAGGTCTCTCTTTCAATCAGCTCTTTCACAATAGGTATATGCCGGTCGTAGATATGGGCGTCCGCAATCACATGCACCAGTTCTCCCGGCTCAAAACCGCTGACCTGGGCGATCATCATCAGCAGGGCGGAGTACTGGACCACATTCCAGTTATTGGCCGCCAGGACGTCCTGGGACCGCTGGTTCAACACAGCATTGAGACGATTGCCGGTGACATTGAAGGTCATGCTGTAAGCGCAGGGGTAGAGATTCATCTCATGCAGGTCCTCGTGAACGTACATATTGGTCATGATCCTCCGGCTGTAGGGGTTGTTCTTCAGATCAAAAAGGACACGGTCCACCTGGTCCATCTCCCCTTCCTGGTAAATGTGTTTCTTTGCCATCTGGTATCCGTAGGCCTTGCCGATGGAACCGTCCTCATCTGCCCACTCATCCCAAATATGACTGCCAAGATCATGAATATTATTGGACTTCTTCTGCCAGATCCAAAGGATCTCATCGATGGCCGATTTGATGTAGGTCTTTCTCAATGTTATAGCCGGAAATTCCTGGGACAGGTCATAGCGGTTGACAACGCCAAACCTTTTTATTGTATAGGCAAAAGTGCCGTCCGGCCACCTGGGCCTGACCTTCTCCCCTTCGGTACTAAAGCCGTGATCTATGATGTCCCTGCACATATTTACAAATAATTTATCCGCATAGCTCATGGTCTGCCTCCTCTTCCTTACTCCGTGTTCCTTCCCGTCATGCCTGCCGCCTCCTTCCTCTTGATTTCACAGAGGAAAAAGGTTAAGATAAAGGTAACCTGCAAACTCCCCCACATTAAAGGAAGGATGATCCTTATGAAAAAATTATTTAAAATAATTACGACTCTGGCTGCCCTGGCTGCCGCAGCTGCCTGCGCTGTCTGGCTCTTTTACAAATACGCCGACCGCATTCCTTTCCTCTCCCGCTTTCCGGACGATGAAATCCAGCCGGAGGAAGATCTCTTTGCCGATCCGGATTCCGATCCCTTAAGAGAGATCCCGGAGGAAACCGTCGCTGCCGATCCTCAGCCGGAGCATGAGGAAAGAAGGCAGGCTAAGATCCGCAGGGGATATATCCCCCTTCGTCTCCATCAGGATTAAGCGGCCCGCAGACCGGTCCGCAGGTCTGATATGCCCAGCCAGCCTATACTATAACCATCATCAGGAGACCCGGAAGGGTCTCTTTTTTGCAGGCGGATGCTAACGGGCTGACTTCAGCATGTTCTTCAGATCATCGACGCTAAAATGATAATGACTGTTGCAGAAATGACAGTTGACTTCTATAGGTTCTCCATCCCTGATCATATCCTCCAGCTCTTTCCTTCCCACGCTGATGACCGCCTTCTCCACTCTTTCCCTGGAACAATTGCAATAATAGGCAGCGGGGATGGTCTCCTCAAACTGAGGGTCAAAACCATCCAGGAGGGACCGGATAATCTCCTCCGGTGTCTCACCGGCATCAAGATGGCTGGTGACCGATGTGAAATCGGCCAGCTTCTTCTCCAGGGCACTGATAACCTCCTCCTCGGCATAGGGCATCATCTGAACGATAAAGCCGCCGGCATGGCGAACCGTATTGTTCTTATTCATAAGGACTCCCAGAGCTGTCGATGTGGGAATCTGCTCAGAGGAAGCAAAATAGTAGGTCAGGTCTTCCGCTATCTCTCCGCTGACCAGAGCAGTCTGCCCTGAATAGGGTTCTTTAAGCCCCAGGTCTTTAATCACCTGAAGGATACCATTGCCTACGGCTCCGCCTACATCCAGCTTACCCTTGCTGTTGGCCGGGAGCATGACCACCGGGTGGTAGACGTAACCCTTGACCCGGGCCCTGGCATCTGCCGTGACACCCAGACCGCCCACCGGCCCATCGCATTTGATCTGGATGGTCACCAGATCCGTATCATTCTTACACATGGCCCCCATCATGGCGCCGGCCGTCAGAAGTCTTCCTAAGGCAGCGGTTATAACCGGACTGGTTCCGTGGATGGACCGGGCCTCCTCCACAAGGTCCCGGGTATAGGCTCCAAAAAAACGAACCTGGCCATGGGCGGCCATTCCTCTTACTACATAATCACTCATTGTTATCTCATCCTTTATCGTAATATTTTTTCTTTTCCTTTTTCTCTGGCCAGAAAAACGATCCTGGAGCTCTCCTCTCCGGCCGGACGGTCACTGTAGCCGTCCCAGGCCGCCAGGTATTCCAACCCGCTTTCCTCAAGAAGCTCTTTCATCCCGGCCAGGGTAAAGCCGGCCTGAATATGAAGCTCCTGATATTTGCGGTAGAGATCCTCCTCTTCCCTTATAAAGACCGACAGGTCGATTTCGTTAAGGTGCATTTCCTGATCATAATGGTTATACCATATGAAGCTGACATCATCCCGGTCTTCTGCAATCACGCTGTCCCCCACCAGGTCCCGGTACTGGTGTTCTGTATTGACATCAAATAAAAAGATGCCCCCGGGATCCAGATAATTGTTGACAAGCCTAAAGACCTGGACAAGGTCTTTTTCATCCGTTATATAGTTGATGCTGTCACAGACGGATACTACCGCACCTACCGTTCCGTAGAGTTCGAAGGATCTCATATCCTGGTTAAGATAAAGACAGTCCTCCGGCGTCCTCTCCCGGGCAAGTTCCAGCATATCCACCGAGGCATCAAGACCGATCATATCATAGCCCATGGCCCTGAGCCGGCCGGTCATTTTACCCGTGCCGCAGCCCAGATCCAGAACC
>CAMOVS010000255.1 GCA_946627575.1 uncultured Lachnospiraceae bacterium | reverse complement strand
TCATGGATTACCAACCCTTCCACCCGCTTTGTCAACAGCCTGGTCTATGCCGGCGTAGCTTTAAGCGGGGCTCTGACTGCCATCGGAGGAGGGCTTAGTGTGGGTATGCTCACCTGTCTTCTGGCTTACGCCAACCAGTATACCAAGCCCTTTAACGAGATCTCCGGGGTGGTAACCGAGCTGCAGAATGCCATCGCCTGTGCCGGTCGGATTCTGGACCTGGTGGAGGAGGAGATGGAGCCGGAGGATGTTCCCGAAGCGGTTGACATGATGGAGACAAGCAATCCCGGGAAGGCCGGCGATAATGCCGGGGAGAAGACGGCCGTCGGCAATGTCTCCCTTTCCCATGTCTATTTCTCCTATCAGCCGGACAAAAAACTGATCGAAGACCTGAATCTGGATGTGAAGCAAGGGCAGAGGATTGCTATCGTAGGCCCCACCGGCTGCGGTAAGACCACCCTGATCAACCTCCTTATGCGTTTCTATGAGGTGGATGACGGCTCCATCGCCGTAGATGGGACCGATATCAGAGAAATGACCAGAGACCGCCTGAGGTCATCCTACGGAATGGTTCTCCAGGATACCTGGATCCGCAGCGGCACGGTTAGAGACAATATCTGTATGGGCAGGACCGGCTATTCGGACGAGGAGATCATAGATGCAGCCAGGATGGCCCACAGCTGGGATTTTATCCGTAAGATGCCCCAGGGGCTTGATACGGTCATATCGGAAGAGGATACCAGTATGAGCCAGGGTCAGAAGCAGCTTCTTTGCATTACCCGGGTTATGCTGGAGATTCCGTCCATGCTGATACTGGATGAAGCCACATCCTCCATCGACACCCGAACGGAGATCCGGATCCAGGATGCCTTCTCCCGGATGATGGAAGGGAGGACCAGCTTTATCGTAGCCCACCGCCTTTCCACCATAAGAAATGCCCATGTCATCCTGGTCATGAAGGATGGGCATATCATCGAGCAGGGAGATCATGAGGAGCTGCTGGCCCGGGGCGGTTTTTATCACACTCTCTACTACAGTCAGTTTGACCAGGTTAAAGAGAGTCAGGCGGGAATCAACGAGGGGATCATGGCCTGAATTAATCCTTGTCAGCTATCCGGGGATCGTATATAATCAAGTTCGGTTATGATTCCCCTGTGATGCGGCCTGCAGACCAGGATAACAGGCGCAAACAGGAGACCTGAATTCTCTGATAGAGTTGAATATATGAGAACCAGGAAAACAATATAATAACGAGGTGAAAGCATATGAAAAAGGTTACAAATGATATCTTTTATGTTGGCGTGAACGACCACCAGATTGATCTTTTTGAAGGACAGTATGACGTTCCCAATGGAATGGCCTATAATTCCTATGTCGTTATGGATGACCAGATCACGGTCTTTGACACGGTAGATCAGCACTTTGGACAGGAATGGCTGACCAATATCAAAGAAGTCCTGGGCGACCGCCAGCCGGATTATCTTATCGTCCAGCATATGGAGCCCGACCACTCAGCCAATATCGATCTTTTTGCCGAGACCTACCCGGATGCAAAGATCGTAGGCAACGCTAAGACCTTCACCTATATTCAGCAGTTCTTTGGAAAGGATTATGCGGACCGCCGCCTTGTGGTCAAGTCCGGAGAGACCCTGACCACGGGCAGCCATACTTTTACTTTTGTATTTGCGCCCATGGTTCACTGGCCGGAAGTCATGCTGACCTATGACAGCACCGACAAGGTTCTTTTCTCGGCAGATGCATTCGGCAAGTTCGGAGCTCTGGATGTGGAGGAAGACTGGGCATGTGAGGCCCGCCGCTATTATATCGGTATCGTAGGCATGTACGGAGCCCAGGTTCAGAAGCTATTAAAGCAGGCGGCCGGTCTGGATATCCAGATCATCTGTCCCCTTCACGGCCCCATCCTTACCGAGAATCTGGGATACTATCTGGACCTTTATCATACCTGGTCCTCCTACGGCGTGGAGTCTGAAGGAACTATGATTGCCTACACTTCCGTATACGGACACACAAAGGCTGCCGTCGACCTGCTGGCAGAGAAGCTGAAAGAAGCCGGCTGCCCCAAGGTTGTGGTCAATGACCTTGCCAGGGAAGATATGGCAGAGTGCGTAGAGGATGCCTTCCGCTACGGCAAGATCATCCTGGCTACCACTACCTACAATGGCGACATCTTCCCCTTCATGAGGGAGTTCATCGCGGACCTGACCGAGCGCAAGTTCCAGAACCGCAAGATCGGTTTCGTGGAGAATGGTACCTGGGCTCCTACCGCAGCCAAGGTTATGAAAGCCGCCTTTGAGAAGAGCAAGAACATCAGCTTTGCCGAGCCGGTTGTGACCATCAAGTCTGCAATGAATGATGAGAATGTCGGCCAGATCGAAGCCCTGGCAAAAGAGATGGCATAGGTTCCCGGGGATTACACTTTATAAGTATCTTGCAAATAACTATAGCAATCGCCTGAAATCAGAGGCATCACAGGATGCGGATTTCAGGCGATTCTTTTAAGGAAGAAGAGCCTAACCCTGCCTTTTTCTGATGGAAGCTTCATGGAGAAGATCTGTCAGATAAGCGCTGATAAAATCATAGCCCTTTGAAAAGACATCATCAAAATCCAGGTAAGATCGATGGTCGGTGTGATTCTTTTTGAACAGGGTAAAAGACTCATAAGGAAGCCGGCTGCCGGCCTGAAAGCCATATCGGCTGTTATTCCCTGCTGCCGGCACAAAGAGCCCTTCCTTGCGGATATAACAATCGGAAGCCGTCGCCTGCCTTCGGTATTTTTTCTCTACGTACCTGCCAACGCTCTTGTGGATGGCCCGGTCTTCCTCCGGAAGATAATAATAATCGGGCGGATGATCATAATAATGCTTCAGCTCACCCATCAGGAGGGGGATGGCGAAGAGGCATTGACGCTTCTTTACTTCAAAGGAAGAAAGGGGATCCATATCTCCAAAAAAGAGGGGGACGGGTACAGGATGGGGCAGGCTGCAAAAGACCAGGAGCTTGTCGCCCTTGGAACCGGCTTCTATCCTTTCCGGACGGAACTGGCCCTCCCACAGAGCCGGATAGGCCAGAAGAGGAGTCAGGCGGGACAGTCCCAGAAGATCTTCTTTGTTGTGGAGAAGCAGGAGCCGCAGCGATTCTTCCGAATGTGTCATCAGGTAGTCCCTGTATACCTT
>CAMOVS010000254.1 GCA_946627575.1 uncultured Lachnospiraceae bacterium | reverse complement strand
AGCGAAAAGCTTTTGAGCGGGCTGCCGCTTGTCTGAGCAAAAGGCTCTGTCCCTTTCTGGAGACAGAGCCTTTTGTGAGTTTTGCGATAGCAGCCCGTACGAAAAAGCTTTTCGCTATGCTGCATTTGCCGGTTTTTGATACCTGTAATCGTTGGACGGTGCCAGACGAAAGCTCCGTCACTTCATTATTCCTGCCTCAATTTTGCCCCGCTAAACCCCAATTTACGTCGGCACTTCTACCTGTGTCCCGATCTCCATCTCCGCTTCTTCCAGAAAGTCCTGTCTTTTCATCTCGTCGATGTCGGGCAGGTTTTCGATGGAGGATACGCCAAAGCACCGGAGGAATTCTTCCGTGGTTCCGAATACGATGGGATGTCCGATGGTGTCCAGACGTCCTAATTCACGGACAAGCTGGTACTCTACCAGTTTGTTTACAGCAAAGTCGCTTTTTACTCCCCTGATGCTTTCGATCTCCTGCCGGGTGACCGGTTGTTTGTAGGCGATGATGGAGAGGGTTTCCATGAGAACATCTGTTAGAGTTCTTTTCTTAGGCTGGGCTACCAGTCGGCGGATGTACTCATAATTCTCCCGGCGGGTACAGAGCTGCCAGGAATTCTCCAGTTCCATCAGACCGATTCCCCTGTCTTCCGCTTTATAATCTTCCCTCATCTCACAGAGAATCCATCGCAGCTGGTCCGGATCAATCTCCAGGGTCCGGGCCAGGTCTTCAAGCTCTACAGCTGCTCCCATGGTAAATAGTATCGATTCTATAATTCCTTTTAATCTTTCTTTATCCATCTTCGCCTCTTTTTTTATCATTGGCTCTGATATAGATCTCGCCAAAGTTATCCGTCTGGTCTACGGTGATCTCTCCTCCTTTTACCAGCTCCAGTACTGCCAGGAAGGTTACGACAACCTTTTCCCGGCTGGGCCGGCTTTCCAGAAGAATCCGGAAATTCATTCGCTTCCCCCGGATCAGCAGGTTTCTTATGGTACCCATCCTCTCTTCAACCTTATACTCATCACGCTTGATTTTGCCATAGTGGCTGCGAACGGGATCCCGGCGGAACTGCTTTCTCTTCATGACCATGCGAAAGGTTTCGCTTAAGGCAAGGAGGCTGGTGTCTCCTACTATTTCCTCCGGATTTACGGGCTCTTCATAGTCCCGGATCTCTGAGGGAAGGGATTCCTGTCTGAAAAATACTTTATCAGCATCCACCCTAAGATCTTTGAGCTCTGTGGCTGCGTATTTGTACATTTTGTACTCCATCAGCCTTCGAACCAGCTCTTCCCTGGGATCCTCATCTTCCTCCTTTTCTTCGTGGGGGAGGAGCATGAGGGATTTGATTCTTAGAAGCGTGGCCGCCATGACAAGGAATTCACTCATCACGTCCATGGAGGCTACCCGCTCAAGCTGCTGGATATAGTCCATGTATTGGGAAGTGATCTCAACGATGGGGATATCGTATATGCTTACTTTGTTTTTCTCTATCAGGTGAAGGAGAAGGTCCAGAGGACCTTCGAATACTTCTAATTTAACATCGATTTTCATGCTCTTTTTCTCGCCATATCAAGGGACTCCTGATCCAGTATCATCCGGTCTTCTTCCGGCTCTTCAGGAAGATACTCTATTTTGTAGATAATGGCTGCCAGGGCCGGTATTGTGATGGTGAACTTGTACTGATACCATTTATAACCCGGTTTTCCGGAGATGATATCTTCCCGGGGACCGTCATAATAACCGCCGTAGTCTTTTCTTTCTCCGGAAAGGACTTCATGAAGGACTGCATGATGGTCATAACCGAACTCATAATCATGATATTCCTGGTCGCTCATATTGAGGACTACGATAAAGTGATCTTCGCCATGCATCCTCTCATAGATATAAACTCTCTCTTCGATCGCTTCTACTTCCAACCAGCGGAAGGAGGCCTGGTCATATTCACTGTGATGGAAGGCAGCTTCTTTGATATAGAGCTGGTTAAGCTGACGGATAAAGTCCTGAAAAGCCTTGTGCTTGGGATAATCAAGCAGCATCCAGTCACATTCCCTGTTCTCATCCCACTCCCGGAACTGGCCGATCTCATTTCCCATGAAATTAAGTTTCTTACCGGGATGGGTCATCATGTAGACATAGAGGGTTTTGGCCTGCTGGAATTTATAATCATAATCTCCCCACATCTTCTGAATGATTGTAGCTTTTCCGTGGACAACTTCATCATGGGAGAAGGTCAACAGATAATTCTCCCTGTAGAAATACATCATGGAGAAGGTTAGCTTGTGATAGTGGAATTTACGGTCAAAGGGATGAACCCGCAGATAGTTCAGGGTGTCGTTCATCCATCCCATATCCCACTTGTAATCAAAGCCCAAACCGTCATATTTCACAGGAGCGGTTACCTTGGGAAAATTGGTAGAATCTTCTGCTATCAGCATAGCTGTCGGATGCAGGCTGGACAGCCCCGCGTTCATATACTTGAGGAATTCGAGGGCTCCTTCATTGATGCCCCGTGTGGAATCACCTTGCCAGTAGATAGCATTGCTGATGGCATCCATACGAATCCCGTCAAAATGATATTTCTCCAGCCAGTAATGGGCGCTGGATTGTAGGAAGCTGCGTACTTCCCCCCGGTAATAGTTAAAATTGCAGGTGCCCCACTCACTGTAGCCCTTGGAGGGATCGGCGTATTCATAGAGGGCGGTTCCGTCAAACCGGGCCAGGGCGTAGGTATCTGTTATAAAATGTATAGGAACAAAGTCCAGTATGACTCCGATTCCGGCCTGATGGAATATATCCACCATCTTCATAAGCTGGTCAGCAGTCCCATAGCGGGAAGTGGGGCAAAAAAAGCCGCTGACCTGGTAACCCCAGGAAGAATCCGAAGGGTGTTCTGTCAGAGGAAGGAATTCCACATGGGTATATCCCATATCCTTCACGTAAGCCGCCAGCTTTTCCCCCAGCTGATCATAGCTGTACCATCCATGATCAGGATCATCAGGATTGGCCTTCCAGGATCCGGCATGTACCTCATAGATGTTCATGGGAGCGTCGTAATTCTTGCTGCGGCTGGCCATCCACTCCTGGTCTTTAAATGTATAGGAATCCAAATCACGTATGATGGAAGCGTTATCCGGTCTTAGTTCTGATCCAAAGGAATAGGGATCAAACCGGTCCATGACGATCCCGTCCTTCTGG
>CAMOVS010000253.1 GCA_946627575.1 uncultured Lachnospiraceae bacterium | reverse complement strand
TATTGGATCCCAGTTAAATCTGTCTGACAAAAATGTTTCTGTTCTGGATCAATATCCTTGCACAATAGAGCTTGCAGGTCAGTCTATGTATGGCGTATATTCCAAAAATTTCTGCAAGAAAGAAGAACGTTATTTATCCTTTCAACGCATTATGGATTTGAACGAATTGGATTATCCTTTCACAGCTTCAATTGGAGCGAAATGGGATTTTGTTATAGACAATATAAAGCAGATTTGTCAGCTGGATTACTCGGATTATCTTATCGTTATGTCTATAATTGATTTCCTGGTCGGAAATGAAGACAGACATTTAAATAATTTCGGCCTTCTTACCGATGAGAATTCATACAAATTAGTGCCACTATTTGACTTTGGTTTGGGTTTATTCGAACATGACAGACGCTATGAAGGCTTGCCATTAAGAGAGTGCATCAAAAAGATGGAGTGCAAACCATTCCATCATAATCCTTCAAAAGTAATAGACTATATAAAGTGCCGGTATCCGCTGGAAAACTATCTTCCTTCAAAAATAAGCTTCAGAGATTGTATATTTCCATCAGCTAAAGCTACTTCTTATCTTCTGAATCGATGCCGGTATCTTGGTATAGAAGCAGAGGGGGTAGACTATTGAAGAATTTTCATTCATTGTGCGGCTACGTCATGAAAGACGATAAGCCGCTTGTCTGGTTTCAATATGAGGCCGGGACCCTGGTTCAAGTAAAAATTATTGCAGATCGTGATGATCTTCCGATAGAATACAAGTGCAAGGTATCCGATCTTCGGGCTACAGAACTATTTATGGATGATCGTGTTATCCCTGCCAGCAGGCAAAGGCTTATGCCGGAGCTAAAGAAGATCGGCATTAATTATTACGATCCGGAACAATTGATTCGGTATAATAAAGGAGTGTCAGTTGAAGACCATTATTGGATAGATGTACAGAATAAAAATAACCGGATAGGGTAAAATGGTTTCCCTATCCGGCAGATACGCTCATCTCTTTTAATTATTTCATAAGAAGAGGCATATAAGTATTCTCAAACTGGATGATATTATCAATAAAGTCATCCACACATTCAAAATCCTTCCGATGAAGAATCAGTTCATGATCCAGAAGTACCGCCATGGCCATGGCATACTTTCTCGCTTCCTCATCCTCAATCGCCTTGTACTCGGGCAGACCCCATATATCCGTGGTCCGGCACCAGTTGGTGATGGCACTGTAACCTACAGAATCCTGCAGCATTTCTCTGAGTACGATCTCCTGGAAACCGGTCTGACCCTTGTACTCGGGTTTGGCATGGTTGTTCCAGCAGGTGATGAAACTGTAGTTATAGCTCTCATACAGCATCTTGATCGTTGAAAGCAGATAGGCCTTGCACTGCTGTCTCTCTGCTTCCGATGGATATTTCTTAAAGCAGGCTGCACAGTAAGCTGCCAGCAGACTGCCGGTAAAATAGCCCATATCATAGCCGAAGGGTCCCATAAAGGAAAACTCAAAATCCAGCATCTTCAGGCCCTTGTCGGAAAGAAAGACATTGGAAGTATGGAAGTCAGCATGAATCAGACAATCCGAATGGGTCATGAAGGTCCTGCGCAGGGACAGGCGGTTGGTCTGGCAGGCCGGGTCATCGGTAATTCTCCGGAATCTCTCCCAGTCATGATAGGCTTCCTGATCCAGGTCTGTACCAAAGCGGTTGAGGAAAATACCGTCTTCCATAATCTGCCGGAGCTCTGTATTCTCAAACTGGCTCTGCAGACCGCGGAACCTTGCCCTTTCCAGATAAAACTCGGAGGTGTAGAAGGAAGACCGGGCCAGGAAATCTCCCACCTGAGAACCCAGATCAGGAATCTGGTTCTCCCGGATCAGTTGAAAACGAACGGCCTTCAGATTATCAATATATTCCATGATAAAGATATGGTTCTCCTTATCCTGGAACAAAATCCTGGGAATATACTCCGGTACGATGGAGTGAAGGATCATCATCGTATCGGCCTCCGTCTCATTCCGATAGGCAGCCACGCTGGTCTGGGCATGCAGGTTTCTGGGATCAGACAACCCCTGTTTCAGAACATAGCCCCGGCTGGGAGTAATCACCTTAAAGACATAATTGATATGTCCGTCACTCTCTCCCTCATCGGCATCCGGATCTTCTCCCATCACAGACACCGTATAAGACTGACTGTCGTCAAAGTCCTTCAGGTGCTCCCTCATATATTCGATAATATTCTCTTTGGTAACAATAAACATATATACCCTCTCTGTCATCTTGATGGTCGATTGCTGAATCAGAATCATGGCATCTCCTGATTCCTGCTTGTTACTTTAAATTATAGAATCAACCACAACTCTTGTCAATAAAACCTGAAGATAATAAAAGCAACAAATCTTGCTTTATGCTTTCATTTCAGTTGCGATTGTCCGGCCAAATGTGTTAGAATAAAACAACCTAAAAATGATTTGCAATTATGGAGGATAAGAATGAGAGGCATATATACTTCAGTCAACGATATCAGAAAAATGGTTTATGCAGAAGTCGCCAGACTTTCCTATAATTACAAGGAAGGGGATCTGTCTGAAATGGAACTGATCCCCTACCGTATTATCCCCGGAGAAGTATCAACCTACCGCGAAAGTGTTTTTCTGGAGCGTGCCATCGTCAAAGAGCGTATGCGTCTTGCCATGGGCCTGAACTTAAGAAGCGCTTCCGAGCATGCTCCGGTTTCAACCGGAGCGGAGGAGTGCGTAAAACCGGAAAAATACTATGAGCCCCCCTTGATCGATGTCATCAAGTTCGCCTGCCACACATGTCCGGATAATGTGGTAACCGTGACAGATGGCTGTCAGGGATGCCTTGCCCATCCCTGCCGTGAGGTGTGCCCCAAGGATGCCATAGAATTCAAAAGAGGAAAGTCCGTCATTGATCAGAGCAAGTGTATCAAATGTGGCAAATGCATCCAGACATGCCCTTATCATGCTATCTTGAGACTGGAACGTCCATGCGCGAGAGCATGCGGGATGAATGCGATTACTTCTGATGAATTCGGCAGGGCTTCGATTAATCAGGACAAGTGTGTCAGCTGCGGAATGTGCCTGGCCAACTGTCCATTTGGCGCCATTGCAGATAAAGCCCAGATCTTCCAGACCATCCAGGCCATCCGAAGTGATGTTCCGGTCTACGCCGCCATTGCTCCGGCTG
>CAMOVS010000252.1 GCA_946627575.1 uncultured Lachnospiraceae bacterium | reverse complement strand
AAGGATCCAATGGGATGAAACTTTCGGAATCAGTGAAGCGATTGCAGAATCAGGGAAGGGAACAGGACCAATAGAGTTAGTTTGTGGTTCCTGCCGCCATAGGGAAGGAGCAGTGCTCATGAAAGTTTATTTTGTAAGACATGGACAGACAACCTGGAATAAGAGAAAGAAGCTGCAGGGCCAGCATGATACCAAGCTGACGCCCAGAGGGGTTGAGCAGGCCCGCCTGGCAGGAGAGGGTATGAAGGATATTCCCTTTGATTGCATTATATCCAGTCCTCTTTCCAGGGCCAGGGTTACGGCCGAGGAGATTCGGAGGGACCGGCCTCTTGAGATTGAGTTTGACGACCGGCTTAAGGAGATTGATTTCGGCAGGGACAACGGAAGATGTTTTTGGAAGACTATGAATGATCCCCACTTTGTCCGCTACCAGAGATTTTTCAATGAGCCCCATCTTTATAAGCCTATCAAGGGTGCTGAGAGTTATCAGGTAGTGATGGACCGGGCAGAAGAGTTCTTTCGTGAGAGAGTCATTCCTCTGGAGGGGAAGAAGGAGAATGTCCTGGTTGTGGGTCATACGACCTGGATGCATGCTTTTATCATCCGTTTTACAGGGAGACCCATGAGCGAGCTTTGGAACAGCAGCTTTGGCAAGAACTGCGAGGCGATCATATTTGAAGTAAAAGACGGAAAGATGGAGATGGTCTGCGAGAACAGGATGTTCTATGATGAAGCGGACCTGACCCATGCCTGAATCACAATGGCTTAGATATAAAAGGGAACATATTAATCATGCAGCAGACATATGATGGAAACAGTATAGCAATTCTTGAAGGGCTGGAAGCCGTCCGCAAGCGGCCCGGCATGTATATCGGCAGCGTCTCCTACAAGGGGCTTAATCATCTGATCTATGAGATCGTGGATAATGCGGTGGATGAGCACCTGGCAGGCTATTGCGATGAGATCCGGGTTGTTTTGTCGGAGGATGGAACGGCAACGATAGAAGACAATGGCCGGGGAATCCCGGTGGGAATCAATGACAAGACAGGTTTGCCGGCTGTGGAAGTGGTCTTTACCATGCTGCCCGCCGGAGGAAAGTTCGGCACCGGCGGCTACAAGATTTCCGGCGGCCTTCATGGGGTGGGTGCCTCGGTGGTTAACGCCCTTTCTGACTGGCTGGAAGTCAGGATCCGGTCGGAGGGTAAGGTCTATGAGCAGATGTTTGAGCGGGGAAGAACGGTGTCCCCCCTTGAGGTGATCGGGACCTGCCGCCGTCAGGATACGGGAACCAGTGTAACCTTCCTTCCTGATGAGACCATATTTGACCGGACCTATTTCAAAGCGGAATCCATCCGCTCCAGGCTCCACGAGACGGCTTATCTCAATCCCGGCCTTCAGATCACCTTTGTAAATGAAAGACCCGGCGAGGAGGAGACGGTTGTTTTCCATGAGCCGGAGGGAATCAAAGCCTATGTTCGCGAGCTGAACAAAGGCAAAGTCCCCATGACCGAGATCGTCTATTTTAAGAAAATGTCGGATGATATTGAGGTGGAAGCCGCCTACCAGTACGTGGACGAATATCAGGAGATGGTCATGGGCTTCTGTAATAACATCTGTACCATGGAGGGAGGAACCCATCTTACCGGTTTTAAGTCCAAGTTTACTCAGGTTATGAATCAGTATGCCAGGGAGATTGGCGTTCTCAAGGAAAAGGATAAGAATTTTACCGGAGCGGATGTCCGCAACGGAATGACGGCCGTTCTCTCCATCAAACATAAAAATCCCCGATTTGAAGGCCAGACCAAGACCAAGCTGGATAATCCGGATGCCGGAAAAGCGGTTCAGGATGTGCTTGGAGAGGAGATGGTACTTTATTACGACCGGAATCTGGAGGAGCTTAAGAAGGTGCTCTCCTGCGCGGAGAAATCGGCGAAGATCCGCAAGGCTGAGGAGAAGGCGAGAACCAACCTGATTTCCCGGTCCAAATTTCAGGTGGATACCAATGGCAAGCTGGCCAACTGCGAGAGCAGGAAGCCGGAGGAGTGCGAGGTCTTTATCGTGGAGGGAGATTCCGCGGGAGGGTCTGCCAAGACGGCCAGAAACCGCAAGACCCAGGCGATCTTGCCCATCCGGGGCAAGATCCTGAATGTGGAGAAGGCTTCCATGGACAAGGTCTTGTCCAACGCCGAGATTAAGACCATGATCCATACCTTCGGATGCGGTTTTTCCGAGGGATACGGCAATGATTTCGATATCAGCAAGCTCCGCTACCATAAGATCATCATCATGACCGATGCCGATGTGGATGGAGCCCATATTGCCACCCTGCTGCTTACCTTCTTCTACCGCTTTATGCCGGACCTTATTCATCATGGTCATGTCTACCTGGCCACACCGCCTCTTTACAAGGCCATTCCCAAGAAGGGAGAGGAGGAATACCTCTACGATGACAGGGCTCTGGAGAGATACCGGGCAAGCCATACCGGCAGCTTTACCCTCCAGCGCTACAAGGGTCTGGGTGAGATGGACGCCCAGCAGCTGTGGGAGACTACTTTGAATCCGGAGACCCGGATCTTAAAGCAGGTGGAGATCGAGGATGGCAGGATGGCCAGTGAGATTACTTCCATGCTTATGGGAAGCGAGGTGCCCCCGCGGAGGGCCTTTATCCACAGTCATGCCCAGGAGGCCGACCTGGACCTCTAAGGGGTTTCCTGTCTGTCATGCATAATATCTTGCGTTTTTTTGTAAGCTTTATAGATAAGATTGACATCAGCGCCGCCGCATGGCGCTGATTTAACCATACATAAACAGAGGAGATAATCATGTCGGAAAACATCATTAAGACTGAATTTTCAGATGTGATGCAAAAGTCATATATTGATTATGCCATGAGCGTCATCTGCCAGCGGGCTCTTCCGGATGCCCGGGACGGTCTTAAGCCCGTACAGCGCAGGGTGCTCTATGCTATGCAGGAACTGGGCCTGTCTGCCGATAAACCCCACAGAAAGTCGGCTCGAATCGTGGGGGATACCATGGGTAAGTATCATCCCCATGGGGACAGTTCCATCTATGAAGCCCTGGTGGTCATGGAACAGGAATTCAAGAAGGGGATGCCCCTGGTGGACGGACATGGCAACTTCGGATCCATCGAGGGAGATGGGGCGGCTGCCATGCGTTATACGGAAGCCAAACTCCAGAAGTTTACC
>CAMOVS010000251.1 GCA_946627575.1 uncultured Lachnospiraceae bacterium | reverse complement strand
TGGCAGCGATCGGAATCATGTTCTCATTCTGCGCGGGATGCGGACAGACTTCCGATTCGGGCATCACATTAGATAAGCCCTCCTACAGAGGGCAGACGGAAGAAGGAAAACCGGAGTTTACCTTAACCTGGAACCGGTATCCTGATGCCGGAGGATATGAGATGGCCATCTTTGCTGAAGGAGAGGACGATTACGGGCGGGGGCATTTCGCAATCCGTTCCACCAAGAATGTATATGGAAATACCACCAAAGGGACTCTGGTCTTTCTTCAGGGTATCTCTACCGACACAGTGACTTACCGGGTTAAGGTCCGGCCTACCATTGCCGTGGACTCTCTCAAGGATTCCTCCAATGATATCTGGTCCAACCTGTGGGAGATCCGCTTCGAGAAAGGGAAATACAGCGTACGCGCGACGGACAAAGACTTTGATGATTCCGGCTCTGACACGGCAGCCGATCAGAATGATGCGGATGCGGGAAAGGCTAATGAGGGAGCAGCGGGAATGACTGAAGCCGTAGATAACAGTCCGACATCTCAGCCGGGCCTCCGTCATGTATTTCCGGAGTCTCTGACCGATTATCTGGCCAAGGAAGCCGGGAAGGAAGCCGGCAGTCTGGGTGAGAATAATATTGCAAAACTGATGATAGGCCTTGACGATATTTCCTACGGGGAGCCAAGACAGACCATAACCGATGAGAAAATCATCCAGCTCTTTAACCAGGCGATTTCCGCGGTTCAGGTGACCGGCAGGATGGATGATATTACCAGCAATCCAAGTTCTTTTGTCTACAACGGCCTGGATAAGGAGGGGAAGGAAATACTGAAGTTCTCCATCAAAGACGGACTTCTGATCGGACCGGATGGCCGCTACAGCCTGGAAGGTCTGGACACCCTTTATAATATCGATGGAATTATCGGCCAGAAGCCCTGGACCTCCTTCCTGGAGGACAGGACAGCCAAGATGAATAATTATGATCAGGAGATGACCAGCAAAGAAGGATCCCTGATCGAAACTGCAGGCTATACCATCCATGAGCTCAGCCTTCTTGGGCCGGATGCCATTCTCTATGTGAGCGGCAGTCTGGATGAGAATACGAACGCTGGTCCCTTCAGCCTGGAAGACAAAAAGGATGCAGCTGCTATCTGGAAAGCTCTTTCTGATATGAAGGTCGGCAAAGAGAGAAAAGACGCCCAGGGAGAACCCTGGCATCTGATTTTCCGCTATCAGGTAGGGAAAAAAGCTTTCTGCGAGTCTGCCCGCCTGGATTTCCTGGGGAACTATATAAAGATAGGCGGAAGCTATTATGAGACCGAAGGACTGGACGCTCTTTTTGACTCCTATTCCTCTGATATGTTCTCCTATCTGAAGGAATTCGGCAAGGCGGAAAAGATCGAACCCGTCTATTAGAAGGAGGAAGCCGCCATGTCCAAACTAATAGCGGTATTTGGTGTGCTGGGCCTATCCTTTTCCTCCATCTTTGTCAGATTTGCAGACGCTGACAGCATTGTTCTGGCATTTTACAGGATGTTCTTTGCCTGCCTTCTGCTGGCTCCTCTGATCTGGTGGAAGCATAAAGAAGAGTATAAGAAAACCCCGGCTCTTTCGCTGGGGTTAAGTCTTATCAGCGGCATATGTTTTGGCATGCATCTGCGGTGCGCTTTCCTGGCCTTTGATATGACCAGCATCGCTGCCGCCACCGTCCTGGTCAATACAGAGGTCTTCTTTGTAGCCATCGGTGGACTTTTCATGGGTGAGGACAAGATCGGTATTCTGCAATGGCTGGGAATCGGAGCGGCTTTTTTAGGCAGCATCGTCATAGCGGCCGGAGATGCCGGAGGGGGAGGATCCCTGCTTCTGGGAGACCTGGCCGCCCTGGCAGGAGCCCTGTTTTCGACGGGCTACACATTGATCGGCAAAAGCTGCAGAAAACATCTGACCACGACAGGTTACACCGGTCTGGTCTATCTGGGCGCCGCTTTAACCCTGGCTGCTGCCATGGGTCTGACCCGCACCCCCTTCACCGGATATGCCCCTCACAATTATATTCTTGCTCTAGGTCTAACCTTGATCTGTACCTTCCTGGGGCACAGTATTTTCAGCTGGTGCCTCCGGTATGAGACAGCATCTTATGTCTCCCTTGTCAAGCTTTTAGAGCCCCTCTTTGCATCCCTGATGGCAGCAGTTCTCTTTCGGGAGATCCCGGCCTACACCACCATGGCCGGAGGTATCCTGGTCATCGCAGGAATCGCCGCCTATATCATATTAGATCGAAGCATCGATAAGAAATAGCAAGAAATAGCAGCAAAAAGGTCTGGTATCCGACAGAAGATACCAGACCTCTTTATCATAAAAGATTCATATCCTGCCTATTCGGCAGCACTTCCTTCATACTCATCATCGATACCCAGACCCAGACGACCTCTTACAACACCATTCATGAAATAGATGGCAAAGTAGTTGGCTGTGTGGGGGCCGATCTGAGGACCGTCCGGCCGGGGATAGATCTCCACATAATCAAAGGAGCAGGCTCCGGCAGCACCGCACTCATTCAGCATCATGCCGATCTCAAAAGAAGTCAGACCGCAGGGATCGATGGGACCATCCGGATTAGCAGCCCCTTCCAGACAGTCTGAACAAACCGTCACATAGAAAAGATCCGTATCCGTAGAAGCAATCTCGATAGCCTTGCGGATGGCCTCACGGTAACCCCAATCCTTCACCTTCTTAGCGGTGATTACATTGGCTCCGTATTTGCGGGCATTGGCTCCCTCCCTGGGATGGTTGCGGGGCCCGCGGATGCCCAGGTGAACGATCTTGCTTGGATCGATGTTCTCATCATTATAGAGGCGGAAGAAGGGGGAACAACGAGCCAGATCATCCTCGCCAAAAGCATCATAATTATCAAGGTGGGCATCAAAATGAATGACGCCGACCCTCTTAGGATGCTTCTTTGCAAGAGTCTGGATGATGGGGTAGGCAATGCCATGATCGCCGCCGAATACGATGGGGATATTCCCAGCTTCGATCATATCGTTGTATTTCTCCCGGATCTGGTCAAAGGTGAATTCATAATTACCGTTCTGGATGGCGACATCACCATAATCGCAAAGGGTCATATGATCAAATATATCAATATTCCATTCCGGCAGATAGCCCATGTAACGAACAGAAGCCTCACGAATGGCCTTAGGGGCCATCTCGCAGGAA
>CAMOVS010000250.1 GCA_946627575.1 uncultured Lachnospiraceae bacterium | reverse complement strand
CCAGGAGCTCCTCGAGCTCATCGTCCAGGCGCATGATGGAGATGGAGAATCCCTGCAGCTCAAGTGATGTGAAGTAGTTGCCAACCATGGTCTTGTAAACCTTGATGCCCTTCTCAGCGAGCACGTCAGCTACATGGTTGTTCACAATGAAGAGCTCCATGTTGGGAGTTCCGCCTGTGCCGTTAACCAGTACGCAAACCTCATGTCCTACATAATCCAGATCACCCAGGATCTTGTCGAGCATCATATCAACGATCTCGTCAGCCGGAGCAACTTTCATCTTCTTAACGCCGGGCTCACCATGAACGCCGATACCGATCTCCATCTCATCTTCAGCCAGCTCAAATCCGGGCTCGCCAGCAGCGGGAACGGTACAGGGTGTGATAGCCATACTCATGGAACGTACATTATCGATAGCTTTCTGAGCTGCAGCCTTAACTTCCTCAAGGCTGGCGCCGGTCTCAGCCTTAGCACCTGTGATCTTGTGTACAAGGACAACGCCTGCGATACCACGACGTCCAACAGTATAGGTAGAGCCATCTACTGCAACATCATCATCGATGATAACCTGGTCTACTACGATATCATCCATGTCTGCAGCCATCTCGCCGGCCATCTCAAAGTTCATAACATCGCCTGTATAGTTCATGATCAGCATCAGAACACCCTTACCAGCGTCGCAAGCCTTGATGCCTTCATAAATCATATCCGGTGTCGGGGATGTGAAAACTGCACCTGCAACAGCTGCGTCAAGCATACCCTTGCCAACATAACCGCCTGCTACGGGCTCATGTCCGCTTCCACCGCCACTGATCAAGGCAACCTTGCCTTCCTTCTTGTCGGAACGAACAACAACATTGCCAGCCTCAAGCTTCGTTACATACTGGGGATATGCCTTACACATACCTTCAATCATCTGATTCTCAACCTGATCAACCGCATTGATAATCTTTTTCACAGAAACAGCCTCCTTTATTATATATTATTGAATCGGTCATGGAAACATCCATCATTTTTAACAGGACATCTCCTAACTCACATCAATAATCATATCACTTTTGCACAATCTGGTCAAACGATTTTGTGGATTCTGCGTGATTATTCATAAAAAATGTTATTCCGGAATCTTCCATCCTTTTCTTCCGGATGGCCCGGCAGGAAGGCCGGGCTCTGCGGGATGATTCGGTTTACGTCCCGTCCGGCTTCTTCTTCCTTCTTTCTTGTCATCTACCACCGGCAGGGTCGTGATCAGCCTGGTAAAACGGGCAAAGACCGGCTGGGACAAGATCAGAGTTACCACAAAGGCAATCAGAACAGCTACCAGCACATAGTAGGTCGGCCAGGCAGCCTTCAGAAGCTTATCCCCATCCAGTCCTTCAAAGAACCAGCGGACATAGAGAGAGTGCCACATGAAGACAGAGATGGTGCCGGCTCCCAGAACCGTAAATGGTGTCTTTCTCTTTGGAATAACACTCATGACGCAGAAGGACATGACCACGGCCAGGACATACCAGCCCAAACGGATAAAGAACCAATGAAGACCCATCCCGGTCACCTGAGGCATCGCCGAATAAGGATCCATTCCTTTTAGCACCTGCATAAATTTATAAATAACATCGATTCTGGTCCAGCAAAGAAGGATGGTCAGGACAAGGATAACGGAAGACAGGACCTTTACCCATACCCTGTCCATGAGATCCAGGATCCTGGCCGGGTCAGCAAAGTATCCCATCAGGAAGAAGGGATAAAAGCTGACGATCCTCATAGACACATAATGATCCCCCATCAGTTTGCTGTAGCCAACCATACAGGAAAGAAGGATGGATGCCGGAATCAGATATCCCGGATGAACCCGGCGGATCCGAATGGTTACTATGAAAAATACAAACATGGCCAGAGCATACCAGGCCGGCGTCTTGTCATAGAAAAGATTAAGGGGAAACTTCTCCCCCCTGCGGCACAGATATTCCGCTGCCGCTATGGTGAACTTCATAACCACGTACATGATCAGATAGGAATATATGGCAAGGTAATTCTTTCGTCGGACGGTCTTCTTGGAAAACAATCCTGATATAAAGACAAAGACCGGCATATGAAAGGTATAGATAAAAAAATACAAAGATTTGGCCGCGGATGAAGACCCTTTAAAATGATCAATCGTATGGCCCACCACCACCAGGAGGATCATAAGCCATTTGATATTGTCCCACTTTGCGATTCTATTGGTCGATGATGTTTGCAATTTTGTACTCCTCCCTGTCCAAATAAGTCAAAGCCGTAATATGGACGCCGCCCATAGGATAGGTCTTGCCGTTGTGACCCGTGGTATTGATCGCCAGACCATCTCCGATGTAGAGAGCGACATGGCCGTATCCGTTATTGACATCATAGAATACGATATCCCCCGGCCTGGCATCTTCCTCCTTAATCTCCTTTCCGCTGGCAAAAATATCCTTGGGTTTGTCCGGGATATCCAGGCCCACCTCGCTAAAGACAAAGTGGATATAGTGGGAACAGTCAAAACCGGTTTCCAGGTCATCCCCGTTCATCTTGAACTTGGTCCCCATGTGGCGGTATGCACGGTAAACAATATTGTCCCTGACAATATCCCCGCTATCAAAGAGAGTGATCGTCTGCGTCCGGACCTTATCTTCCAGGACATATGCAACCTGGTCCTTCCACTTGGCTTCTACGGCAAGCCAGTCCTCCTCCTCCGGCTGTTCTTTGGCCATGACAACCGCATTGTTAAAGGTCAGGCGGGTGATGGTATCGGACTCTTCATCCGGGTCCGTATAAATCATAGTATAACCGCCATCTTTGGCATTGCCTACATCTCCCAGAACCAGCTTCAGCTTTTTAGGCTTAACCTTGACCAGATTCAGATCCTTCTCGGAAGCCTTTTTACCATCTGAAGAAGCCTCTCCCTCCGAATCTTTATTCTCCGTCTCCTGAGAATCCTCCTCCGATATGGTCACCTCATCATAGGCTTCCGTCTCCTCCTCTTCCTCTGCTTCTTCCTCCCGGGCTAAAGCAGCCTTTTCCTGCTTCTCTTTGACAACCCGGGCTCTTGCAGGGCCATCGGCAGCATAGAGGGCAGCCATAATAATGACACTGACCGCTATGCCCACCAATGCTGTCAGGAGCGCCATCATATTGTCTTTCATCATTTTCTCCTTTTCACATATAATCAAGACTCGCTCGCGAGTCTT
>CAMOVS010000249.1 GCA_946627575.1 uncultured Lachnospiraceae bacterium | reverse complement strand
CTCAGGAAACTCAGGAATCTCAGGAGATCCAGGACTCTGCGGAAGCTCAAGATTCTCCGGAAAGTCAGGAATCTAAAGAAGAAAATGATGGTGAAGCAGATGAAAAGCTTGATGATATGGGGGACCAGATTTCTGAAGAAGCTGGCCGGGATTATGAAAACCGGCAGGAAGGCCAGGAAACTGACTCTGAAAACGACCAATAAAGTGAGCGGGCTGGCAGAAGCAAGGGCCCAGAAGAAAATCTGTAAAAAAGAGACCAAAGCAGCGAAAAAGCTTGCCAAGGCAGCAGAAAAGCTCAGGAAAAAGCGGCGTAAACGAGCAAACCGGCTTGCAGAGCTCGTCCTGAGGATCGCGCCCAGGCTGTTCTGACCGGAATTCCGGGAGAGCTGCTTTCAATAAGCGAAGCAAAGAAACCAAGGGCTTCGGCGGGAATGCCGAAGCCCTCTTTATATAATAACGATGATATCAGGATCGCGAGAGCTGTCTTGCAGCGGAGCGATCCGTGATAGCTTTTGACCTTTACATCATGACAATTTCACTAGTCGGTTATTGCCCAGCAGCGGACAGGGAGACCGGTAGCCCCTTCGATATTAGGCCAGGCAGCTACAAGAATGGCCCCGGCAGGAGAAACTTTATCCAGATTGCACATTACTTCTATCTGCAGCTTTCCTTTGCCCAGGACATAACGTTCGCAGGCCAGATCTTCTGCTTTGGCTGCCTCAGCCGAAGAATCGGTATCCAGGGCCTCATGTCCGTTAGCAGCAGCATTACGAACTTCATAGATATATTTGAGGGCTTCCATGGACCAGCCCGGGAAATTCTCACTTCCATCATCGCCGGTGCCTGACAAGGCGTCCATATCCGGCCAGTTCTTGTACCAGTCGGTACGAAGAGCTACAAATGCTCCCTCCGGAATCCTTCCATACTCAGCCTCATAATCCAGGATATCCTTTTCTGTCACCGTATAACAGGGGTCCTCAGCCACTTTGGCAGAAATGTCCACTACACAAAGGGGGAAAACTGCATCCTTGACGCCAAAGCTTTCAGACAGGGCTCCTTCCTTAATAAAATGTCCGGGAAAATCAATGTGGGTACCGAACTGGCCCGGAAACTTGAAGGTCTGGATCAGACATTCCAGCATAGGATTGCCCCAGTCAAAGACGACTTTGCCCAGCTCGACCGACCCATCGGGTATACCGCTCCAATATGGGCTCTTGTTGTTCAGAGAGTGGGATAGTTCTACCCATTTCAGTTCTTTCATTTTCTCCAATGCATCCCAAAGCTTATACATATATTCCCTCCAATTCTAATGTACGACATGTCTCATGCAGCCAACTAAGTATGATAATTATTCAGTTATTAACAGGTGACCTATGGAAATAGTATAGTATAATTCTGAATAATTGTCAAAATAATTAGAAAAAATATAAAACCGATCAGATTCTTCAGATTCTTAAGCCTTCACTTATGCAGCACTTTTAGTATTGCCGCCGGCAATATTTTCTGTTATTCTGTTTAAGATACTTTTGCACAGCGTATATATATGCATCGAATCTGTATATACACAGATATCCTCCATATCCCGGAATGATGAATACAAAAAAAGAAAGCATTAAAATGCATAATTTTCAGGCTGTCTACCGCAAGATCCGCTGGCCTGCTATTATATTGATCCTTCTGATCGCTTACCGCATCCTGGGTCTGGAAGGAGACCAGGTCCTCTTTGGCCTCTTTTGCAGGAATATGGTCTGGCTTATTCTGGCTGTTTATTTGCTGCGCAGAGCTGCCATGACGAGAAGGAAAAAGCCCGGGGGATGGAAGGATAAAGTCGTCGGAAGCCTTTGCCTGGTGGCGGGAACGATATTCACAGGAGCTTTCTTATTCCTGCAGGCCAATGTCTGTCTGGATCTCCTTGTACCGGCCAGAGAAGCTGTCCTAAAGGATTGTGTACTTGACGAGACAAGGCTTCCCGTCCTGTTAAGCGGCTACAATAGGGTGCTGACGGGTGTCAACAACAGCGGCTATACCAAGACGATGCCCCTTACACCGGATCTGACGGAGAGGGCTCTGGACGAACTCGAAAGGAAAAAAGTGATTCATGTGATCTTTTACGAGCATGTGCGCAGAGTGGTATATATGTATAGCACGGAAGATGAATACGAACCGGTCTACAATTTCTGGCAGTGATGATTCTATTATGATCAGAATTCAATATAAAAGAGATCAGAGTGTTTTTATACGCCAGCCAGCATTTATAATCAGGAGGAAAAGATGAAATTATCAGTAATCGGCTGCGGCAACATGGCAACCGCCATCATCGGAGGACTAATTAAGAACCGTATATTTGAACCGTCGGAGATCACGGCATCCGACAAGAATCCCCAGGCCAGGACGCGCATGGCGAAGACTTATGGAATTCATACGGTAGATGACAATACAGTCTGTGTCCGTCAAGCGGGAGCCGGGGATATGGTTCTTTTAGCGGTCAAACCAAACATTTTCAAAGCGGTCGCTTCGGATATCCGCAATGATCTGGAAGGAAAGATTGTCCTGTCCATTATGGCCGGCAGGACTATAGCGGATCTGGAAGAAGGCCTGGGTAAGGATTGTAAGATTGTCCGTGCCATGCCCAATACGCCGGCCCTGGTGGGCGAGGGAATCACCGGCTACTGTGCCAATGACCAGGTCAATAAGGACGAACTTGAGAAGGCCGGCCGGCTTATCGCAGGCTTCAGCCAGGCTGAACAGGTGCCGGAAAGCCTCATGGCTGTAGTAACCTCCGTCAGCGGAAGCGCTCCGGCCTTTGTCTATATGATGATCGAAGCTATGGCTGACGGAGCTGTAGCCGAAGGAATGCCCCGGGCCCAGGCATACCACTTCGCAGCCCAGACCGTATTAGGATCAGCCAAAATGGTTCTTGATACCGGCAGGCATCCCGGAGACCTCAAAGATATGGTCTGCTCGCCGGCCGGTACAACGATAGAAGGTGTGTGCGCCCTGGAAGAGAAAGGATTCCGCAGCGCGGTGATCCAGGCAGTCAGAGCTGCAGCGGATAAGGCGAGAAGTATATAAGAATGTCCATATGTCCTTGCATGCGAGCATGCGTGCCATATGGCCGCTTGCCACTGGACTTATGAAAAAAGATATTGACTTAAGGCTGTGTTATGTTATATTATATATCAGTGCGAAAATACCCGAACAGTTGTATGAGCAC